>CAZSME010000122.1:0-4444 GCA_964607665.1 uncultured Nitrospirota bacterium
CTGAGGATCGAATTGACGAGTTGGAATTGGAGTTGCGGCAATTAAAGTTTCATAAAATGAGCGCCGAGAGGCGGGCACGAGAGGAGTTGAGGCTGACCAAGCTTGCGCAGGCCGCACGATTGCGACGTGATGTGGCGATTCGGATGCTCACCGAAGGGCTTCCGGATGAGGCAAGGAAGGCCGGCGCGCCGCAGGAATGGCTCTCAGACAAACCTTGACTCGTTTGCGGCGGCGGTAATAAAATCGTTCTGAGTATACAGCGGGTCGAATGGAACCCCTTCTGCGAGAATCTTCTCGCCCCCTCCCTCCAAACGGTCAATCAATGCGACCACTTTAAGAACGGTGTAACCTTCTTTTCGTAAGATATCGATCGTTTTCAGCGTGGATCCGCCGGTAGTGACCACATCTTCCACCACCACCAGTTTTGCCTGCGGGATCAGCGTCCCTTCCACCTGCCGGGTGCTGCCATGCTGTTTCGGTTCCTTCCGAACAATAAAGGCCGGGATCGGCCTTTTTCGAATAAAGCTGATCAGGGACACCGCCGTTGCGATTGGATCGGCCCCCAGCGTCATTCCTCCCACCCCTTCGACCGGCAGCGATTGGATGCGGTCAAAAATCGCCTCCCCAATTAAAAATGCCCCTTCCGGGTCCAACGAGACATTTTTGCAGTCAATATAATATCGGCTCATCTTGCCGGAGGTTAGCTTGAAGACCGGTTGCTCGCTTTGACGATAGGCCTTTCGGTAGAGAAGGTGAAAAAGGGGGTCCTCTTTTTTCATTGTCGTTGCAGACATAATCGATCGTCTCTCGTTGTCTTGGGCAGGGTAACAAGAGAAAGAGGAAAGGGTCAAGCGACCATGCAATCAATGGGGGGAATGTAGGGGCGCACGGCCGTGCGCCCCTACTTCGTTTACAACATCGGTGGGGCATGATACTATGCCGTTCATCAATGCGAATGAGGATTTTATGCCGCTAGAGAAGGTTTACGATCCCTCCACGGTGGAAGAGAAGTGGATGGCCTTTTGGGACAAAGAGGGGCGCTTTAAGGCCGATCCCCAATCAAGTCGTCCCTCGTTTTCGATGGTGATCCCTCCGCCGAACGTTACCGGATCGTTGCATCTGGGTCATGCGTTAAATACCACGCTGCAGGATATTCTGGCCCGATTCAAACGGATGAAGGGGTTTAACGTCCTCTGGGTCCCCGGAACCGATCATGCCGGTATCGCCACCCAAAATGTCGTTGAACGGCAACTGGCAAGAGAGGGGATGGGCCGCCATGATATTGGCCGCGAGGCGTTTATTCAAAAAATCTGGGAATGGAAAGCAAAGTCGGGAGGAACGATCTTAGGCCAGCTTAAAAAGTTAGGGGCCTCCTGCGACTGGAGCCGCGAACGATTTACATTGGATGACGGGTTATCCTCCGCCGTCACCGAGGTGTTTATCCGGCTTTATCAGGAAGGGTTGATCTATCGCGATCTCCGGCTGATCAATTTTTGTTTCCGATGCCAGACGGCCCTCTCCGACATCGAAGTGGAACATGAAGAAATAAACGGCAAGATGTATCAGATAAAATACCCCTTGGCCGATCAGAACGAGACCTATCTGACCATTGCGACGACCCGCCCGGAGACGATGCTGGCCGATACCGCCGTTGCCGTGCATCCCGACGACGATCGTTACAATACGCTGATCGGCAAGAGGGTTGCGCTGCCTTTAACCGATCGAACGATCCCGATTGTGGGTGACCCCATTCTGGTGGATCGCGCGTTTGGTACCGGTGCGGTCAAGATTACCCCCGGCCATGATTTCAACGATGAGGCGGCCGGTAAACGACATCGTCTGGATACGATTTCACTTCTGGATTCGGATGGGAAAGTGGGTTTACTGGGCAACCTGTCGATTCCGGCGGCTAGAGCCGAGGTGGTGAAACGGCTTGAGGCGTCCCAGCTTCTCGTCGCGGTGGAAGATCACCGTCACGCGATTGGGGTCTGCTATCGATGCAAAACCGTTGTCGAGCCGGTCCTTTCGACCCAGTGGTTTGTGAAAATGAACGATCCGAACAACTCGTTGGCCCAACCGGCTATAGCCGCCGTGTTAGACGGCCAAATCCGGCTGATTCCTGATTCCTGGAAGAACAACTATTTGGGGTGGATGGAGCATATTCAGGATTGGTGCATCTCACGCCAAATTTGGTGGGGACATCCGATTCCGGCCTGGTACTGCAATGGAAACGATATTGGGCAATGTCAGCCGGCATGTAAACAGCCGATTATTGCTGCAACCCCTCCAACGAAATGCCCTCATTGCGGCTCGACGGATCTTCGGCAAGACCCCGATGTCCTGGACACCTGGTTTTCGTCGGCCCTCTGGCCTTTTTCGACACTCGGCTGGCCACAGGAGACACCGTTACTGAAAACGTTTTATCCGACCACAACATTGGTCAGCGGGTTCGATATTCTTTTCTTTTGGGTTGCCCGCATGATTATGATGGGCCTTCATTTTACGAAACAGGCGCCGTTTCGCGATGTTTATATCCATGCCCTCGTTCGCGACGCGGAAGGCCAGAAGATGAGCAAGTCCAAGGGGAACGTGATCGACCCCTTGGCCATCATGGGGAAATATGGCACCGATGCCCTTCGGTTTACGCTGGCCTCGATGGCCTCTCCGGGGCGTGATATTAAACTGGCCGAAAATCGAATCGAGGGATATCGCAACTTTGCCAATAAGCTCTGGAATGCCGCGCGGTTTATTTTAATGAATAAGGCAACGGCCACGGTTCTCCCCAAAACCCCTTCTCAAAATCCGGCGGATGTCTGGATTCGGATCCGTTTGTATGAAACGATTCAGTCCGTAGATGCCGCGATGGATCGTTACCGGATGGATGAAGCGGCCGAGACCCTCTATCAATTCGTCTGGCACCAGTTTTGTGACTGGTATCTGGAGTTGTCGAAAGTGGCATTGCAGGGTGACGGAAACCGAGCGGAAACGGTCGCGACAATGCAGGAGATATTTGCCTCAATCCTCACGCTGCTCCACCCGTTTATGCCGTTTATCACCGAAGAGCTGACCCCCTATTTTTCAGACCAGCCTTTAGGTAAGGCCTCTTTTCCAACGGTTGATGAAACCTTCTTGAATCGCCCTCAAAACAGGACCGTGGCCCAATGGATTGAGGCAGGGGTGATTGAAACGGTTTCTAAATTGCGGAACATTCGAGGGGAGATGAACATTCCCCCGTCCGAGGAAATGACCGTTATTATCGATACACAAGACCCCAAACTGTCTGATGCCCTTCCGTACATCAAACGGTTGGCAGGTATCGGAGCGGTGCGCGTTCAGCCGGCCGATCGGTCCCAACCTGCCGCTGTTGTTCAAACGGCCTGGGGTCCCGTTGACATCCTGCTTGACCCGCAGCAGGTGGAGAAAGAGGTTGACCGACTGAAAAAGGTTTTGCAAAAGATGGAGAAAGAGCAAACCGATCTTAATCAACGATTAAATGCCCCCGATTTTGCGAAGGCCCCCATCGACGTCCAAGAAAAAAATCGCCTTCGACACGAGGCGTTGCGTCAGAAACAACGCGAAATAATCGAGCAGCTTTCCCGGCTTCAGAAACCCATACGGTAATACCCATGGCTGAACAGTTCATCTTACAGGAGATTGTCAATAGGGCGTTGACCGAAGATTTGATCTATGGCGATCGGACAACCGATACCCTATTCCCGCGTCCTGTTTTGGCCGTGGGCCGCCTCGTTGCCAAAGAGAGGCTCATCGTTGCCGGGCTGGATCTGTTCGAAATGGTTTTTAAGCTGCTGGACCCTTCCGTACGGTTTGAGGTGTTCGTGGAATCTGGAAACGAAGCGAAGGCCGGAACGGTTCTGGCCAGATTGTGTGGCGATGGCCGCGCGTTGCTCAAAGGGGAGAGAACGGCGCTCAACTTTCTACAACATCTTTGTGGCATTGCAACCTTGACACGGCACTTTGTTGATCAGGTTAAAGGAACAGCGAAAATCGTGGATACGCGCAAGACCCTGCCGGGTCTTCGGGTGCTGGAAAAGGAGGCGGTGTTGCTGGGCGGCGGCTACAATCACCGGTTTCATCTGGGTGACCTGATCTTAATTAAAGACAATCATATCGCGCTGGCCGGCGGGATTCTCAACGCGGTCTCTTCCACGCGCGCAACCCTTTCGCATCCGTTGAAGATTGAGGTGGAGGTGAACACGCTGCGTGAAGTGAACGAGGCGATTCAAAGCGGCGCCGAGGTCATTATGCTGGATAATATGTCGCTCTCGGAAATAGAAAAGGCCGTGCCGCTCATTCGGGAAAAGGGCCCGCAAACATTGATTGAGGTTTCGGGCGGGGTGACCCTTGAAAACGTGGCCCGTGTTGCGCAATGCGGCGTCGATCTGATCTCCATCGGCGCGTTGACCCATTCGGCAAAGGCCGCTGA
>CAZSME010000123.1:0-4349 GCA_964607665.1 uncultured Nitrospirota bacterium
GGCACGGCCTTGCCGTTGCCGATCTCTTTTAAGCTGACGGAGACCAGCTTGGAGACGCCCGCTTCTTCCGCGGTCACCCCATAAAGGGTATTGGCTTTTTCCATGGTTCGCTTATTATGTGTAATTACCATGAACGGCGTGCCGTCTGAAAGACGTTCGATTGCCTCAGAGAACCGCCGAACATTCTCTTCATCCAACGCGGCATCCACCTCATCCAGGATGCAAAACGGGGCCGTGTGACTCAGAAAGGTGGAAAACAGAAGGGAAAGCGCCGTCAATGCCTTTTCTCCGCCGGAGAGAAGATTGAGCGTTCTGGGCTTTTTCCCCGGTGGGGCCGCGACGATGTCAATCCCCGACTCCAGCGGATTGTCTTTGTCGGATAAGATGAGCTCTGCCTTCCCGCCGCCGAAGAACGAGGAAAAGGTTTCATTGAACTTCTGGTTTAACATGTGGAATGTCTCAACGAATAAGCCTTCGGTGGTTTGGTTGATCTTAGCAATGGCCTTTTTGAGGTCGTCTGTCGCGGTGATTAAGTCGGTTTCTTGTGTCTTTAAAAACTGGTGTCGTTCCGTCAACGCTTGATATTCTTCGATGGCTCCAAGATGAACCGATCCAATTGCGTTTAGCGAGGCCTTTAACGCGTCTCGCTTCTGACGTGCCTCATCCAGAGAAAAGGTCTCCCCGTCGGGTACGGCGGGGACCGAACGATCCTCGATATGGATCTGATACTGATTCAGCATCGCCTCATGGATATTCTTCTGGCTCATCCGCGCTTCCACCTCGCGCATTGCAACCTCGCTTAATGCAGCGTTGATCTGATCTTTCAGCAATCGCGCCTGACGTGCTTCGACTTCCTGATTTGAAAGCACGGCCAAAAGCCCAGCATGTTCTTCGGTCTTTTTCCGAACCTCTTCAAGGGTTTTCTGCTGAAGCAAGGCCATCTCCTGAATCTTGATAACGAGGTCGGCCTCTTCTTTTTCGGCGAGTGTAAATCGGTTTTGCAACTCGGTTAGGAGCGCGGCCTTCTCCTCCCCGCGCTGAATGAGGGATCGGTAAGACTGCACGGTTTGGTCTCTTTTTTCTCGATAATATCGCTGTTTCTCTTTTAAGGAAGCCGACTGCATCTGCAAGGAGACCTCTTCCTCTTTCAACCGGTTTTGGGCCGACTGCACCCGTTCCTTTTCTTCAACCTGTTGCGCGAACAGGCCTTCTCGTTCTTCTTTCAGCGCGGTGAGTATTGCGATCTGGCTTTTTTCCTTTTCGATTTGCTCGGACAACGCGGCCTCTTCCCGATCGTCTTCCTCCCGTTCAAATAACAGGGTTTCGTATGCCCGTTCCATCTGACGGTGTTCAAATGAGAGCGCATCGGCCTCTTTTTGCAAAGCCTGTCTCTGAACCTCAATTGTCTGGACCGCCTCTTCCAACAGTGCGATCTCAGCCCGGACATCCTGTCCTCGTTTTCGGCTGGCCTCGAGTTCCCCCTCCCGTTGTTTGACTTCCAATTGCAGGCGGGCCGTCTCCTCCGAAAGGGTCGCGATCTCTCTTTTTTGCTCGAACAGCCGGTTCCCTTCTCCCGCTGAAACGATTCCAAGCGGTTCGATCACCTCTCCGGAGAGGGTAACAAAAAGGGTTGTGCTGCCCCGATGATTCCTTGCGCCGAATGATTCTAAAAGTTCAAATGCCGTTGAAAGGTCGCGTACAACCAGCACGCCGTCTAAAACCCGCTGTAGGATTTCCTCGTAACCTGTCTTACACGATACCAGATTCGCGGCGGGACCGATGATCCCGTTTCCCGGATCAGCCCCTGTAGCAACAGGCCCGGGTGTCGGATACGGATTTTGCCGCAGGATAAATGTTCCGCGTCCCTTTTTTAACGACTGAATTTGCTGCAGTTCTTCTTTCAGTCGAGAGAGGTCTTCCACGATGACCCCACGGACCCGGTCTCCCAATGCCGCCTCGATCGCCTTTTCATAGTCGGGTGGGACATCAATGACGTCGGCAAAAAATCCGAACGATTCGGATCGCACGGGATTGTTTTCAACGGCGGGATTGAGGAGCCCCCGGTAAAACCCTTCTTTGGCGGCAAGTTTGGCCAAAAGATGGGCCCATTCTTCCTTGACTTTGTAAAGGGCCGCTTCAATCTCTTCTTGACGCGCGGAACAAGTCTGAAGGTCGAGGAGGGCCTGATTATGGTTTTTTTGTTTCTCAGTCCATTGTTCCTGCAGATGCGCAATCTTTTCCAACAGCCCCTTTTCTGTTCCCTGTAAGTCCTGTCTTCTCGCTTCGACCTCATCTCTTTTTGTGGAATCGGCCATTTTTTTCTTTAGGAGGATTTCTTTTCGGGCCTCAAAGTGGAGCAGATTATTTCGGGCCTCGGTGAGACCCGATGAACATTCAAAGACACGGCTCCGTTCCTTTTCGAGGGTACTTGACCGTTCTCTTAACGTGGCGTCGATCTGTTCAATCTCTTTTTGGGAATGAAGTCGGCGTTGCTCTACGTCAGGAAGCTGGGCCTCGATGGCTTCGAGTTCCTTTTCAATGTGTTGCTGCTCCAGCAGCCGTTCCGACTGGCTCTTTTGAATCTCAGACTGCTCGGCCGTTGTTCGAGTCCGTGTTTCGTCCCACTCCCTCTGTTTCGCGCGGATTGTTTCTCTTTGCCCTTCGAGCCTTCCGATCTTTTCTGCCACCTCCGCGGTCTGCTCCCTGTGCGTTGCAATCTCCCCCTCTTTTTCGGTTAGGGCAAGCCGAACCTCCGCTATCTTCAGGTCGTACGTTGCCTCGTTGGCCTCCTTTATGACCAGGGTTTCCTGTAGGCGTTGCTTCTCATCGGTCAGGCTCTCTTCCGTATTTTTCCAGTTGTGCCATTCTATGGAGGCAATCTGCAGTTCGTGGGACTTCAACTCGTCGTAGCACTGCTGATATTTGCGGGCCTGTTTTTCCTGTCGATCCAGCGCGTTGATCTGCCTTTTGACCTCGGAGAGGATATCTTGAATCCGGACCAGGTTCCGTTCGGTGGCGTCGAGCTTTCGAAGGCTTTCTTCTTTTCGAATCCGATATTTTGCGATGCCCGCGACCTCTTCGACGAGCCCGCGGCGTTGCAGTGGAGACGCGGTCAGAAGCTCATCGATGCGGCCTTGTTCAATCACCGTATGGGCCCGATATCCGGCCTTGGCATCAATCAAAAAATCGCGAATATCTTTTAACCGGCAGGGGGCCTGATTAATCAGGTACTCGGATTCTCCGGACCGAAACAGGCGGCGCGTAATGGTGATTTCAGAATAGGGAGAGTAGGGGGAAGGAAGCGGCTCCGAGATATCGCCGAGGGTGAGCGTGGCCTCCGCCATTCCCAGCGGCTTCCGATGCTCGGTGCCGTTGAAGATGACATCTTCCATCTTCTCGCCCCGAAGATTGCGGGGACGCTGCTCCCCTAAAACCCAAAGAATCGCATCGGTGAGGTTGCTTTTCCCGCAGCCGTTCGGGCCAACAATCGCGGTAATGCCCGGCTTGAAATGGATAACGGTTTTGTCAAAAAAAGACTTGAAGCCGAACAGCTCCAGTTTGCTTAAGCGCATTCAACGCTCTTTAGATTTTTTATGGGTGACATCGGTTTTTTTAACAGAAAAAGTACAGACCTATTGGGTCTGATTCACCCCTAGCCCACCGCGACGAACTGGAGCGGCCTATCGGCAGGGCGCCCTGCTAGGCGACACGGTCCAAGAACTGACCCACAACCTTATCGATGACCAGGTCCTGCGGAGACGGAACCTGCCGGATTATGTCGCCATAGCGATCATCGGTAATTTTCAGCAATACCCTGCCCGACTCGGTATCTTTTGAAAAGCCGACCGTATTCGAGAACAGCCTCTCCAAATGAGACTGGTCGGCCTGCGGAACCCTTAAAGAGACGATCTGGTGGGGAGTGATGATCGTAGGCGCTTCCCCAATTGCTGGAATCGGCATCAGACAACCTCCTCTCTATCTCTCATATATTTGGGCGAAACATAACATAGAAGAATTGAAAAGTAAAGAGGAGAAAAATCTTTTTTTAGAGAGGGTAGTGGGGGGATACAATTGGGAATCAGACCTATTGCTGGAACGGAGAAAAAGAGGTAAGCCGTTGTGCCTTAACACGCTTTTTTCGGGCCTCTTTTTGTTTCCGTTTTCGCTTGACGGAAGGTTTCTCATAAAAAGAACGTCTCTTGACCTCTTTTAACAAGCCCTCTTTGGCCATTTGCCGCTTTAGGGCCCTTAATGCCTTCTCAATCTGATTTTCGTAAACTTTAATCAATGCCGCTGATTCCGAGTTGGTGACGCGATTCTATCGATAATACGTGCTGTTGTCAAGAGAT
>CAZSME010000124.1:0-4345 GCA_964607665.1 uncultured Nitrospirota bacterium
GCAACGACACTGGTTACGCTTGATGGCGTGCCGATTGATCTTTCAAGCCCTGTTCCCCTGTTACCTGCCAGCGCGTATCATGCCGGCGATCCCATTTTTGTGACCCTCGATGACGCAAATCGCAATACCGATTCCACGGTGGTGGAAGAGATCGAGATTGACTTAATCACGGGGACGGGCGACCACGAACGGTTGCGGCTTTACGAGACCGGTCCCGACACCGGCCTGTTTGCGGGTGCAATTCAAAGCATTGTAGCCGAGACGGGTCAGTCAAGCAATGATGGCGTGTTGTCGACTGCCATAGGAACAGAAATTACCGTATCGTATGGTGATCTGTTCTACGCGACCGACCGGTTGAAAACAGATCTGCCGGTTGACCCCTTTGGCACGGTATTCGATTCCAGAACCGGCGCGCCGGTGAATGGGGTTACCGTGGCCCTCATGAACGCGCTGACAAACCAGTTGGCCGAGGTGTTTGGCGATGATGGGATCAGTCGTTACCCGGCCGAAGTCATCACCGGCAGCACCGTCTCGGACAGCAGCGGAAAGACCTACTCCAATCCTTCCGGTCAGTTCCGTTTTCCACGGGTATCGCAGGGGCGTTACCGCCTTGTCGTTACCCCCATTACCGGCTACACGGCGCCGTCAACCGTGTCGGTGGCCGCGTTGCAGAGCCAGTCGGGGACCGCGGCCTATGCGACCGGAATCGGATCGTTTGGAGATCAATTTACGATTGCATCGGGAGAAGTCTTGCAGGTTGATATCCCGATCGATCGGATAAACTCTGCACTGGCGATTGAAAAGAGCGTCACACGCGCGGATGTGAGCGTTGGCGATTTCTTGCAGTATCGACTTTCCGTTCACAATCTGAGCACTGTAAGCCCGGCCGACGATCTGATCGTTACCGACACCCTGCCGGTCGGTTTTCGCTATCGTGCCGGATCGGCACATATCGGAGGATTGCCCGTGCCGGACCCATCCATTAGCACAGACGGATTAACGCTCACGTTCAACGCCGGTACGCTGGCGGCGCAAAGCACGATGCGTGTCGAATATGTCACGGAAGTGACCGCGGGGGCCGCGGCTGGGGAGGCGATTAACCGGGCCGTGGCGGTTTCCAGTAATGGAACCGGGAGCTCTTCTAATGTCGCGGCCGTTGCCGTTCGGGTGCGGCCTCCCTTTTTTGGGCCGTATGGCATCTTGATCGGACGTGTCGTGGAGGGGTCGTGTGACACCCCGTGGGTGGCGCTTCGGGGGGTATCGGATGTCCGTTTGATCCTTGAAGATGGAACCTATACAACAACGGACGCAAACGGGCAGTTTCATTTCGAAGAGGTGTCAAAGGGAACACATGTTATTCAGGTTGATTTGACCAGTCTGCCAAAGGATATGGAGGTGGTTCCCTGTATACAAAACAGCCGTTTTGCCGGCCGTCCTTTTTCGCAGTTTGTGGAGATCCAGGAGGGGACATTGTGGCGAACCGATTTTTATCTTCGTAGAACCGGATCGACGGGGGAGCCCGTAACGGCAGAATCAACGACCCCCACATCGCGTCGCCCTGTTCTTTCGGACGTCGCGGCCGCGGGGGGAGAGACCGACTGGTTAACCGGTCAATCCCCCAGTGTCGCATGGCTCTTCCCACCTGCGGATCACAATCCGCGTTCACCGGCGGTACGGGTTGTGATCAAACATCTTCCAAAGCAGACCGTTGTTTTGATGCAGCACAACAAACCGGTCGATCCGTTTTACTTCGACAGCACTGAAATCGACGCAAAGGAGAGGGTCGCCGTGAGTATATGGCGCGGCCTTCCCCTTGAGGAAGGGAGCAATTTTTTAGAGGCCCGAATTTTAGATGAGAAGGGAAGTATGGCGGGGCGTTTCATACAAAAAGTGTATTTTTCAAATCATCCGGTAGATGTGGAATTTGTGCCGGATCGATCGGTGTTGATTGCCGATGGGATTCACCCGCCGGTGCTCGCGGTTCGGTTGAAAGATCGCAATGGACGACCCGTTCGTGCCGGCGTTATGGGCAACTATACCGTCGATTCCCCGTTTACTCCAGGGCAGACGCTGGAAAAAAGTCAACGGTTGCTTGCCGGTCTTTCCGATTCCGAACCGACATGGCAGATTGAGGGGGATGACGGGATTGCATACATTACGCTCCAGCCGACAACGATCACCGGTGAGGCCACCCTTGGATTTGACTTCGAATATGAGCGGCATCAATACCATAAAGAGGTCCGAGCATGGCTCATCCCCGCACCTCGAGATTGGGTGATGGTCGGGTTTGCGGAGGGCACCGTCGGGTTCAATACCCTTTCGGGCAACATGCAGTCACTGGATGCCCGCGGCGCCGAAAACGACCAATTTCAGGATGGACAGGTCAGTCTCTACGCAAAGGGGCGTGTACGGGGCGAGTGGCTGCTGACCCTGGCGTACGATAGTGATAAGCCCGACCGCGCCGGTTCGGACGAAACCCTGTTCGGCGTGATCGATCCGGATCAGTTCTATACCCTTTACGCGGATGGCTCGCAACAACGCGCCGACGCGCCGACGCAAAAGAACCTCTATGTGAAGATGGAGCGAAAGGAGTTTTACGCCCTCTTTGGCGATTTTGAGACCGGATTGACACAAACCCAGTTGTCCCGTTACAGCCGTGCGTTCAATGGCGTGAAGGTAGAACACCATGGTCGGCGTATCCTCTTTACCGCGTTTGCCTCCGAGACGATACAGGATTTCGCGCGTGACGAGATTCAGGGGGATGGCACCTCCGGCCTTTATCGTCTGTCGCATGGACGGCTGGTTCTCAATGGGGAACGGGTACGGATTGAAACCCGAAATCGTTTCAAAAGTGAGCAGATCGTGGAAAGCCGTACGCTGGCGCGCCATCTGGATTACGATATTGACTATGCCAATGGGACGTTGTTCTTCCGCGAACCGGTGCCACCGCGCGACGCCAATTTCAATCCGATTTTCATCGTCGTGGAATACGAAGTACAGGGGGGGGTGAGTAATGCTTCGGAACGGCTGAATGCCGGCGGGCGGTTCGGCCTCAATCTCTTTGAAGAGACGATACAGGTGGGTCTGTCGTATATTCAAGATGCCGATCGGCTGACCGAAACAGATCTGGGAGGGGCCGATCTGAAAGTGAAACTGGGTCAGAACGCCGAGCTTCGTCTGGAGGCCGCATCCAGTGAGCGGAACGGAGATGCCAACAGCGAGGCAGCGGCCTATCTGGCCGAGTTGGAGCGGCGTGGGAACGGTTGGGGGCTGCTGGCCTATGCGCGTGAGCAGGAGGCGGACTTTGGCGTGAATCAGCAAAGCAGTGGGCAGCGGGGCATGGCCAAACAGGGGTTGCAGGCCCGTTTGGATATAACGGAAAAGGTCGCGTTAAGCGGGGAGGGATCGCATGAGGAGAATCTGTCTTCTTCCGCGACGCGGGATCTGGTCGCGACACGGCTTGAATACAGGGGGGAGAAGGGGGGCGTTTTTACCGGCGCGCAAACCGTGCGTGACACCGTAACCACGGGAGAAACCTTTGAGTCGGAACAGGCGATTTTGGGTGCGTCGCGCAAGTTTTTTGGTAACCGATTCACGCTGGGCGGTCAGGCCAATCATCCGCTGGATGATGAAAAGAATGCCAGCCTTGACTACCCCGCGCGTTATCTACTGCATGCCGGCTATCAATTTACCGAAGAGACCCAGTTGATCGCCGGACACGAGATTTCAGATGGCAACGCCTTTGACACGCAGATGACCCGCGTGGGGATACAGACCCAACCCTGGAAGGGGGCCCGCTTTACCAGCACGATGAACCAGAGTGTGGATGATTACGGCCCGCGTGACTTCGCGGTGTTGGGGCTGTCGCAAGCGTTGTTTGTCGGAAAACGTTGGGGCGTGGACCTTGCGTTTGACCAAAGCCGCACGCTCAATGAGTCGGGGACGCCGGGGCCGGTGATTAACCCCAATCAGCCGATTGCGTCCGGTGGAACACTGGGCGATGGCAGACGAACGGGCGACTATCTGGCATTTTCGGTCGGCACAAGTTATCGCCACGATCTCTGGGTCTGGAATGGACGGGCGGAGCATCGGAATGGCGATCTTGAAGATCGCCATGGCGTGATGACCAGCTTCTTACGCGAAGCGCGTGAGGGGGTTGCGTTTGCCACATCGTTGCGCGCGTTTGAAACACGCCAGATAACGGGGCTGGAAGGATTCTACGGCACACTCGATCTTTCATGGGCCTATCGGCCCCTTGGGTTTCATTGGTCCGTACTGGATCGCCTCGCGTTCCGCTATGAAACGATCGAGGGGGGCACGGGGGTCACTGGATCGGGTCTCTTTG
>CAZSME010000125.1:0-2887 GCA_964607665.1 uncultured Nitrospirota bacterium
ACCCGCGATTTTTACATTCCCTCGTTGCTTTTAATGGAGAACGCGGCACGGGGACTCGTAGACGGCATTGAACGAAGGATTGGCCCAGTTGCCGGACAACAGGTGGCGATTCTTTGTGGCCGTGGAAACAACGGCGGGGATGGGATGGCCGCGGCGCGCCATCTGCGAATGCGCGGCGCCCATGTCGCAGTCTACCTTTTCTCGCCCATCGATAAAATATCGGGTGACGCCCGAACGATGTTGGAAATCGAAACCGCCCACGGGGGACAAGAACGCCTACATCAATCGGGTTCTTTTTCGTTTCGCGATTTAGACAAAACGCTCTCTGAAAGCCATCTCATCATTGATGCCCTGCTGGGAACGGGCCTTTCTCATCCGGTTCATGGGGATTATCTCAAGGCAATTGAGGCGATCAATCGTGCGCGGAAGAAATCGGTTCAGGTTGTTTCGGTCGATATCCCGTCCGGGATTTCGGCCGATACCGGCGAGGCGATGGGGATCGCCGTGCGGGCCGATTATACCTTTACAATGGGTCTCCCCAAACGGGGCCTGTTTTTACAAGATGGCCTGGAATGCCGCGGGAAATGGGCCGTCGTCGATATCGGATTCCCAAAAGGGCTTATTGACGCCTCTGCGATTCCGATTGACCTTATCGGGCCGAACGATCTAACCGGTTTTCCTCCGGCACGTCTTCGTTCCGCCCATAAAGGGAGCTTCGGCCATCTCCTCGTTATTGCCGGATCACGCGGAAAGCGCGGCGCCGCCGCGATGACCGCCCTTTCCGCACTCCGATCGGGCACAGGATTAGTGACGGTTGCGTTGCCCAAATCGATCGATTCCATTGCAGAGACGGTTATGGAGGCAATGACCTTGCCGGTTGCAGAAACCCACACGGGAGCCTTGTCGTTGAAGGCTGAAAAGGAGATATTGAATGCCATTAACGGGAAAGAGGCGGTGGCACTGGGGCCCGGATTATCGCAGGATGAAGAAACGGTTCAGCTTGTTTTGAACCTGATTGCCCAGATATCGGTTCCAATGGTGATTGATGCCGACGGACTCAACGCATTAGCCTCTGATTTATCCGTATTGAAACGGAGAAAAAAAGGGGGATCGGGGAGTCGGGGGATCATCTTAACACCGCACCCCGGAGAGATGGGACGACTGGCTGGGATTCCGGCAAACGCCGTCCAGAAAGATCGGATTGGGGTGGCTGCCACCTTCGCGAAAAAATGGGGCGTGATCGTTGTGCTGAAAGGGGCGCATACGGTTATTGCCTCTCCGGATGGAGCGGTTGCCCTCTCCAACACCGGCAACCCCGGAATGGCCACCGGCGGTACGGGGGATGTCTTGACCGGAATGATTGGGGGATGGCTGGCACAAGGGATCGCTCCGTACGACGCGGCCTGTTGGGGGGTCGTGCTGCATGGATTGGCCGGGGACCTCGCGGCTCAGGTTGTGGGTGAAACCAGTCTCATTGCCTCGGATCTTATCGAAAAAATCCCGGACGCCCTCTTGGCCGGGTCTTGCCTAAAATCATAAAAAAGGAACGACCAATGACACTCACACAAATCACAATCTTCTTCTTGGGAATACTGCTGGTCATTGTCATCGCGATGTTAGTCCATTCCTATCTCGACAAAAAAGGGATTAAAAAAAGTCTAACGCGTTTAGTCGCGCAGATGCCGGGGGACGTCCTACAGGAAAGCCGCTTCCATTACCCTCGCTTTAGCACCGTTCGAGGCGGCCGGCAGTTTGACCTCTTCTTCAATGTCGTCAAGGCCGGGCGGCAACATATCCTTTATCTGGTCTATTCCATGACCGCCTCTCTCCCCTATCCACTCCTTCTCACCCGGAAGGAGACCTTTAAGCCGATTGCGAATGAGGCCGATTTTGTGGAGGCCAACGGCGCGCTTCTTTCGGAAGTCAACCTGCCATTTCAGGCCCGGTCAAAGCATCCCGAATGGGCACAGAAGGTCTTGTACCAAACGGACGTGCATGAGCTCATGACCGCACTCGATGCATTTTCGTCGCTACAACTGGGGCCGGATGCCTTGGTCGTCGGAAAGCCGTATGAAGGACCATCGGATACCGATCCGGAGAAGATCATCCACTACGCGAAGACGCTGGAAAAATTGGCCGAGATTATGGAACAATGGGGCGCAGGGGCGCCCTGCCAACAGGCCGCTCCCGTTGGTCGCGGAGAGGTATCGTGTAATCTATGATTTACGATTTACGATTTAAGATTTACGATTTAAAATCGGAAATCGAAAATCTTAAATCTTAAATTTCTTTAAAGCGTACATGTTACCAACAAAGAGCCTACGAACCCTCACGCTGTTTTCGGATGGCGCTGAGGCGACGTTCCTGTTAGGGGAAAAAATTGGGTGTGCGGCATCGGGGGGGGAAGTTATTGGGCTGATAGGGCCATTGGGCTCCGGCAAAACCGTTTTTGTTCAAGGCCTGGCCACGGGACTGGGCATCGCGGAGACGCCCATTACCAGCCCCACGTTCGTTATTATGAATCTATACCAAACCGGTGGACGGCTTCCGCTGTGCCATGTTGATTTGTATCGGTTGGAGGATTCTATTGAAACCATTGGCCTCTCCGAATATCTTGACTGGAATGGGGTAACGGTAATCGAATGGGCCGATAAAGGCTTACGGGAATCGGTGGGGCTCATGATCGCGTTCGATGATCAGGGAGAAGACAAACGCCGCGTTACCTTGACGGGAAATGCAACGCACCGTCACTTAGTTGATGGAATAGAAGGCGGCTCGTCATGCCACAAACAGAAATCGGCTTGATTGGAAAAGAGGTTGTGGCCTGGCTGGATTGGTACCGAGAGATGGGGGTGGATGTTATTGGGGCTGCGAGCCCCAGCGAACG
>CAZSME010000125.1:2987-4310 GCA_964607665.1 uncultured Nitrospirota bacterium
CCTCGTTGGGCCGCTGAAAGAAGTGGAGTCCGTGCGATCTATGGGATCGGTCCTAACGCTTGAAAGGGTTCGTGATGAGCTGGGGGTGTGTACCCGTTGTAAGCTTTCGTCGGGACGCACGAATATTGTCTTCGGATCGGGCCATCCCCACGCAAAGCTGATGTTTGTCGGAGAGGGCCCAGGGGAAGAAGAGGATAAACAAGGGTTGCCGTTTGTTGGAAGGGCCGGCCAGTTGCTTACCAAAATGATTACGGCGATGGGGCTGTCTCGCGAAGAGGTCTATATTGCCAACATTGTAAAGTGTCGGCCACCCCATAATCGTCCTCCAGAAACTGATGAGATTGCGTCATGTCAGCCGTTCCTGATGAAACAGATTGCGGCGATCCGACCGAAAGTGATCTGTGCGTTGGGCACCTTTGCCGCGCAAACCCTGCTGGCGACAAAGGTTCGGATTTCGGATTTGAGAGGACGGTTCCATGATTTTCAAGGGATTCAGGTGATGCCCACGTTTCATCCGGCCTATCTTTTGCGCAACCCTTCCGAGAAAAAACCGACATGGGACGATCTACAAAAAATCATGAAGGTCTTAAGCGAAGGAGGGTCATGAAACAGCTTTGGGCGCCCTGGCGAATCCCATACATTAAATCGCAAAAAGAGACGGGCTGTATCCTCTGCGATAAACCCAAGGAAAAGCGGGACCGCGCCAACCTCATCCTGCATCGTGCCCAGGAAGGCTTTGTGATGATGAATCTCTACCCATACAATAACGGTCATCTGATGGTCTCCCCCTATCAACATGCCAGCTCGTTGGAAGAGCTTCCGGGAAACGTATTGGGTGAGCTGATGCTTTTGATTGAGAAGTCGGTTGTTGCGTTACGAAAGTCGTCCAAGCCGGATGGGATCAATGTGGGGCTTAACTTGGGGAGCGCGGCGGGAGCGGGGATCGCGGATCACCTTCACTTTCATTTGGTGCCCCGCTGGGGCGGTGATACTAATTTTATGACCGTCACGTCGGAGGTGCGGGTCATCCCCGAAGCCTTGAAAGAAACGTACCGCCGATTAAAACCGTATTTCCAATAGGCCGTTTGGATTGACAAGAGGTTTTGGTCTTCAATAGACTGCATGATGTTAAACGAGTCTTTTTAATGACATCACCGTTCTGAATTTACGATTTAAGATTTACGATTTAAGATTTGAGATGTTCGATGTTCGATTCCAAATCTTAAATCTTAAATCTTAAATCGTAAATCGTAAATTACACCTGGGTCGGGGCTGTAGCTCAGCTGGGAGAGCGCCTGGTTCGCAATCAGGAGGCCGGGGGTT
>CAZSME010000126.1:0-4270 GCA_964607665.1 uncultured Nitrospirota bacterium
GAGGTGGAGCAGGGGGTGGTGTGGAAGCGGTCGAAGAAGCTGCAGGAGTGGGGGCGGCTTCTTTTTTTTCTGCTGATTCCGGCTTGGATGTTTTTGAATCCGACTCTTTTCCCTTTCGGGCATAATCGGTGATATACCAGCCACTGCCCTTAAATGAAAGCCCCGACGCCGAAAGAAGACGCTGAACCTCCCCATTACAGTCTGGACAGGCCGCGACAGGCGGATCGGTCATCTTTTGCGTGAATTCATGGCGACGGCCACACTGTTTACATTCGTATTCGTAGACCGGCACAACCCCCTCCTTTTATCCCAGTTTTGAAATCGCCCGTTCAATCCGATTTAAGCCTTCGGTTAAAACAGACTGAGAGGCCGCATACGAAAGGCGTAAATAACCCTCCATTCCAAACGGCGCTCCGGGAACCGTGGCAACCCCCCCCTCCTCTAAAAGATAATTGGCAAGACTGGAGGAGTCATTGAGTCCGGGTTTTCTGCCCAAAACACCCTCAATGTTTGGAAAGACATAAAACGCCCCGCCCGGGTTAGGACAACGAACACCGGGAATTTTATTGAGCCGTTCCACCATCAACTGTTTTCGGCTTTCATATTCTGAAACCATTTTTTGCGTAAACGATCCCCCCGCCCTCAACGCAGCCATCGCGGCCTTCTGCGAAATGGAGGTCGGGTTCGACGTGGTCTGGCTTTGCAATGTGGTCATTGCGCTAATCACCTCCTGAGGACCGCCGGCATAGCCGATGCGCCATCCGGTCATCGAGTAACTTTTTGAAATCCCATTCACCACAATCGTCTTCTTTTTCAACTCGGGAGAAATCGACGCAATGCTGGTATAAGCCTTGCCGTCATACATAAACCGTTCGTAAATCTCATCGGAGATGATCCAAATCGGCGTGTCGATCAATAAATCGGACAAGGCCTCCCAATGATTTTTCATATAAACAGAGCCGGTGGGATTACTGGGAGAGTTAAAAATAATCGCCTTCGTGCGGGGGGTAATCGCCGCTTTTAATTGTTCCCGCGTCAATAAAAACTGATCTTCCTCGCGTGTCGTTACAATCACTGGTGTCGCGTCGTTTAACAGCACCTGATCCGGATAGGTCACCCAAAACGGCGCGGGAATAATCACTTCATCCCCTGCTTCAAACAAAACCTGTGCAATATTGTAAAGGGTATGTTTCGCGCCGCAGGAAACGATAATCTCTTTTTTGTTGTAGCTTAACTGGTTTTCATTTTTAAATTTTTCAATAATCGCTTCTTTAAGCTCGTCGGACCCCGGTGTCGCGGTATACTTTGTATACCCTTCTCGAATCGCGGCAATACCCGCTTCCGACGCCACATCCGGCGTATTCAGCTCCGGCTGCCCCAGCCCAAAATCGACAATCGAAATCCCTTGAGCGACCTTCTCATTGGCCCGGGCAGCAATCGCCATTGTTGGAGACGGCTTTACCTTGTTAATCCGATTTGTCAGTTTCATTGATCCCTCTTGCGAACCGCCTTCAACCTTCGAGCGACATTCGCCGGCGCAAAGCGTGATACATCCCCGCCGTAACCGGCCACCTCTTTAATAAGCGTGGATGTTAAGAAAAAGTGCTCTTCGCTCGGCATTAAAAAAATGGTGTCGACTTGATTGTTCAGTTTTCGATTCATCATCGCCATTTGGAATTCGTATTCAAAATCGGAAATGGCCCGCAATCCACGAATAATCGCTTTGGCCCCGTGCTGGCGCATATAGTCGGTCAGTAATCCGGAAAAGGGTTCCACCGAGACACCCTTGCAGGCCGACGTCGCCTCCTCAATCATCGCCACCCGTTCCTTGAGATTAAAAAGGGGGGTCTTTTTTGTGCTCTGGGCAACAGCAACGGTGATACGCGGAAAAATCTGGAGCGCTCTTTTGATAATATCAAGGTGGCCATTTGTAACCGGATCAAACGTGCCGGGATAGACCGCCATTGCGCGCAGGGGCGAAGTCCGTTGTGGAGGTGGCACCGTCTTAGGTTTTAACATAGAACGAGAGAACGGTTCCGCCGTATCGATATCGTCTTGAAAACATTAAATCCCCAACCGTGTCAGGCAATGCGACTTTGTGAAAATGTTCAATAATGGCCTGACCCTGCGGACGGATCGTATCACAACACGAAAGCCACTGCAATCCGTTTTCCGTGTCGGCGTAGGGGGGATCGATGAACACAATATCAAATGGACCCCGATTGTTTCTCAAGAAATCGGCTGCGGCCCCTTCGAATAGCGTAATGTCATCTTCATCGGAACAAAGGGATAGGTTTTTCTTGAGCAGCGCAACATTTTTTCGGTCTTGTTCAACAAACACAACACGTTTTGCGCCCCGGCTGACCGCCTCAATCCCCACCGCGCCGGACCCGGCATAAAGGTCCAGAAACTCCGCCCCTTCGATTTGAGGGGCAATAATATTAAAAAGGGCCTCTTTGACTTTGTCCGATGTCGCTCTTAGGGTTAAACCTCGACCGGGCGAACACAGCTTTCTCCCCCGCATTGTGCCGGCAATGACCCGCATACTACGCTTCCCGCGCCTTCCGTTCGTATCACGGCGTCAGGTTTTTTCAGAGAGTTACTCTTCGATGATTTCATCAAGAACTTCAATAGAAACGGCATGACCTTGGTTCACCTGAACTTCAACGTCGATCCCCTTTTCCAATTTTCCTTCCACTTTTGTCTGCTGATCAAAATGGATCGTGACCTGTTTATCGGTCTTATAATCCTCAATCGTAACAAATGGAGCCTTAATATCCACAACGGTCCCCGTCACCGTTTCGCCCGCATGGGATAAAGATATAAAACAGAGTACTCCCACAGCGACAACAAATAAGAAGCTACTCTTTTTCATCTTTTCCTCCTTTTAATAAAGCCGACTTTGCTTCACTCAATAAGTTGACCCGAATGGGAGACTGTTTTACTTGTTATTTTCGCGCATCGCCCCGATCAGAATCTCAGCGACTTCGGGACGGGTAAACTCCGGGGGCGGGGTCTCTCCCGCTCGAAGCATTTCTCGAACACGGGTTCCGGATAACGCAATCTGATCGGACGGATCGTGCGGACAAATCTTGGCCGAAACCATTCCCTTACATTTTTTACAATAAAAGGCGTTGTCAAACATAATCGGGGTGATCCCCAATCCGCCGAAATCCTGAAAAATCTTTTGGGCATCGAACGGACCGTAAAAACTTCCGACGCCGGCATGATCACGCCCCACAATAAAATGGGTGGCGCCATAGTTCTTCCGGCAGATCGCATGAAAAATCGCCTCCCTCGGCCCCGCGTAACGCATTGCCGCCGGAAAAACCGACAGAAGAACGCGATCCTTTGGATAATAATTGCCCAGCAACGCCTCGTAGCAGCGCATCCGAACCGCCGCGGGGACATCGTCCCCTTTCGTCTCTCCGACAATCGGATGAATCATCAACGCATCCATCATCTCCAACGCGCATTTCTGGATATACTCGTGGGCGCGATGAATCGGATTGCGTGTTTGAAACGCGACAATCCGCTCCCACCCCTTTTCCGTAAAGAGCGCCCGCGTCTCCATGGGGGTTTTGCGATATTCGGAGAAGGGCTGATCCGCAAGCCGCCGGAGCATTTGAATCTCCCCGCCGATATAAAAATCGCCCAGCGTCTGGGTATAGGCCACCCCCGGATGTTTCGGATCGTTCGTCCCATAGACCCACTTGGCCTCTTCGTCTTTATTAAACGGATAGATCTCCCGAAGGGTCAGAATGGCCAACGGCTCCCGCTCCTGCTTTGCAAAAAGGGCAACGTCCTTATCTTTCTCCAGCGAACCGGCTTCCTTCGCCGTGACGGAAAGGGTCACCGGAAGGGTCCAGGGAAGACCCCGATCCAGCCGCATGCGCGTGATGACCGACTGATAGTCTTTGTGGCCCATAAATCCGGTCAGCGGAGAGAAGACGCCGTCCGCGATTAACTCCAGGTCGGAAAGCTCCCGCTGCGAAAGATAAATCGGTTTAAGGGTTTTCGCTTTCTGGGTGAGTGACGGAACCGCACTCGCATCTGCAAATCGGTTGATCAATTTACCGCCATGCGGTAAGGGTAACGCCATGCGTGTTTCTCCTATTTGTTTAGTGTAGTATTTCCAACGCTCCTTTACATTTGAATGCCGTCATTCCGGCATGATTCTAGCCGGAATCCAGGGCCAAGCCATTACGGACAACCCTGGATTCCGGACTAAACATTTCCGGAATGACGACATGGCGTTACTTTATTATGA
>CAZSME010000127.1:0-4268 GCA_964607665.1 uncultured Nitrospirota bacterium
AACGGAGAGGTGGCCGAGCGGCTGAAGGCAACGGTTTGCTAAACCGTCATAGGGGCAAAACCTCTATCCAGGGTTCAAATCCCTGCCTCTCCGCCAACTTTTAAGGAATCTATCTTTAAGGAAAACGTCAACAGGCTTACAGAAACCTCGGTCGTGCGACAGAGATTGAAGACAGGCTTATTCCAAATCGCGTTAGTCTTCCTTTTATGGAGTAACCTTTACGGACAGCCCTCACAAACAATAACCGAAGAAGAGATGCCGATCGAAAATCAAACCGCTCCCTCTGCCCCACCCGCTTTAGAAAAAGGGCCGGAATTCTTTGGCCCGATTAGCAACGCCCCCGCAGCCGATTGGAAGGTCCGGGTGGAAACGGCCAAAAACTCGACCGACCGCGCGGCGTTACTTCAGGAGGCGATTGGCTTAACCGTGTTGGATGTGACCGCCGCGAATGCGAACGATTCCTCCCCAACCGCGAAAAGTCTTACCGCCTTCTCCTCGGCCCATCCGATCATTAACTATGATGAGAACCTCAATCAGAAGTCGTCTCCGATCGACAAGCGTATTTTAAAAGAAAACGCCGGCTATGTCCTTCATTCCGGGGGCCGGCACTACGTTATCCTGGGCCGAAACGCGATCGATCCGGAACGATACTACTATCCGCTCACGGTTCTGAACCACGAATTCGACCATATCCGTCAGTCTCAGACCAAGAGCGCGCTCCATGGCAATGCCGCGGAGCTGGACGCATGGACCCGTTCGTTTATCCGCGACTTTCACCACACCTATCTCCTCGGCATGAAAACCGATACCACCTGCGTGGTGCAGTCGATCTCCACGTTTGCCCCTCTGCTCGATTACTACCATCGATCAAGCATCAGCGAGGCGCAGCGCGATAGGGCCGTGCAGCAGATCGTTGATTATTACCGTACGGTGGTGAGCCCCCACGAAGGGCATCGGCCGGTTTTTCGATTTTGGATTTACCGAACGCTGAAAAATGTCGCCCTAACCCCGAATCTGGCCGACCGGCTCAACACCGAGCTGGGGTTGGGTGTTCGTGTCGAGGAGGATATGAAAGCCGCTCGGCAATTTCCCTGCGGCACGGTTCGTTCGATTAGCTATTCACCGCCGGTTCTGGATATACCAACCGATTCCACGCCATAACGATTATCAGAAGGAGACCCAATCATGGATTTTATCCTCACCCCCGTTGAAGTGCGCGTGCTGGGCTGTTTAATCGAGAAAGAGGTCACAACGCCGGAGTATTATCCCCTTTCGGTCAACGCGCTCCAAAACGCCTGCAATCAAACCTCGAACCGCAATCCGGTGGTCTCCTACGATGAAAAAACCATCGTGGACGGATTAGACCAACTCAAGGAGAAGGGGTTGGTCTCCCCCACGCTCATTGGCCGGGTCCCGAAACACGAAGAGCTGCTTATGAAACGGTTGGATTTTACACCGCAGGAAGTCGCGGTTGTTTGTGTTTTGATGTTGCGAGGCCCGCAGACCTGTGGAGAAATCCGCACCCGAACCGAACGGCTTCACCCTTTTCAGAGCCTGGACGAGGTTTACCAAACCCTGAAAAAACTGGAGGGATGGGGCTACGTCACGCTCCTTCCCCGCCAACCCGGTCGAAAGGAACCCCGCTACGCCCATCTTTTTTCCGGAGCTCCCCTCCCAGAGGAGAACAGCGATGGAAAAGCGGATCGTTCCAAGCCGGATACGGTGGAGAACGAACGGATTGCGAAGATCGAAGCCGAGGTAAACGCCCTGAGGCAGGAAGTCGCCGATCTCAAACAGACCCTCGCCCATTTCAAGGCCCAGTTCGAGTAGGGGCGACCGGGTAGCCGCCCTTATGCTGCGATTGCCAAAGCAACTCTCGCTTTCTGGGGCAACGTGATCGAAACAAACCAATCGGCCGGATAAAGATAGTCTTCGCCCGACTCATCTGTAATCCGTAACATTTTGTGGGCATTCGCCTCACGATCGGGCAACACGCAATAGACTTTCCCTTTTTCCAGAGACACACGATAGCTCTCATTCTTTATACAGAGAACAAAGCGCGGCGTTTTTCTCTGTGTCTCGGTGCTTGTTTGTTTCATTGTCATCGATTACTCCAAAAAGAGATGTTTTATTTTAAGCTCTCGCTTGCCGATACCATGCGCCTCATACCAATGCACTTCGGCATCGCAGACAAAACCATCCGGCAGACGCACATGGACAACGCCTTTGAGTTTACGCCAGCGTCCTTTTCCATACTTCTTCTGTAGGCGAGCCCTTTCCCGAATGGAACGACTCGTGGCAATGACTTGAATATGAGCAACGTTTCCTACAACCTCCACGCCGTCAAGATCCATACACAGCCATTGTATGGCGACGCATGATAGAAATCAATCCCGCTTAGACCCTCACCCATTTCAAGGCCCAGTTCGAGTAGGGGCGACCGGGTGGGGAGGGGCGCACGGCCGTGCGCCCCTACAAAAACATGTAACAACGCTTTTTGCGTTTGTATCACTTGACGAAATAATGTTCCCGATAGAACTTCAGTTCACGAATCGATTCGTGAATATCTTCGAGGGCCAAATGCGCGGCCTTCTTCTTCGGCGGGGCGGTTCGAGTCGGATACCACCGGGAGACCAGCTCCTTCATCGTGCTGACATCAATGTTCCGATAATGCAGGTAGGCAAACAGTTTGGGCATGTATCGTTCCAGAAAACGGCGGTCATGGCTGATGGAGTTCCCGCAAAGGGGCGATTTTTTCTCCGGACAATAACGCGAAACAAACTCCAGCGAACGCGTTTCGGCCTGTTCCAGTGTGACGTTGGACGCCTCCACCCGTTTTAACAACCCCGACTGGGTATGTGTGTCCCGACTCCACTTCTCCATCTTGACAAGGGTTTCAGGATCATGGCAAATGGCGAGTGTCGGCCCTTCCGCCACAAGATTCAACTCGCTGTCGGTAATCAATGTTGCAATTTCAATAATCGTATGCTCGTTTGGATTTAACCCGGTCATTTCCAGATCAAGCCAGATCAGGTTTTTTTCGCTTTGTACATTATCCATTATCCCTCTTCCTCCCTTTCTTATCCACGCCTTCGTTGCGGGGTAATCTCGGATGTTAAGATAATCGCCTCGGCAATCTCACGCATACTTTTTCGAGCATTCATGCCCTGTCGTTGAATGGCGCGAAACGCCTCGTCTTCGTCCATCTTCTCCTTCTGCATCAAAATCCCCTTTGCCCGTTCCACCACCTTTCGGGAGTTCAAGGCCTCCTGCATTGCCGAAGACTTCTCGATTAATGTTGTGTTCTCAATCGCCACCGCCGCCTGATTGGCCACCGCGGACAGAAGATGTATCTCCTCCTCTGAAAAGCAATGTTCATGAGACGTGTAGCTGTTGATCACCCCGATCACCCGATTTTTAATCCGCATCGGAACCGAAAGGAGTGAGACCAACCCTTCCGCGCGAGCAATATCCGGAAACGAATAGGTCGGGTCTTTCGCGACATTCAAAACCGCAATCGACCGCTGCTCTTGGACGGCCCGTCCCGAAACCGACTCGCCCAGCTTAATGTTCGGCTTTTTCCGATACGCCTCGCTAAGGCTTTGTGTCGCGACAATCTGAAGCTCTTTTTGTTGGTCATCCAGAATCATAATGGAACAGATTTTGGAGTTCATCATCTCGGCCGTCATCGCCACAATCAGATGCAGGATCTCCTCAATGTACCGATTGGACGTAATCGTGTGACTGACACGCGAAAGGGTCTCCACCTGGGCCGTTTTCTTCTTCATCGTTTCGTAGAGACGCGCGTTTTCAATCGCGCCGCCCACCTGCTGCGCGATGGTCATCAGTAACGCAATCTCCTCCTCGCCATGATGATGCGGCTTCTTATGCTGCACATTAATAATCCCAATCACCTCCCCTTTTCCGATAACCGGCATCGACAAAAAGGCCTGATAGTGATCTTCGGGAAGGCGATGAAAGAGCTTAAACCGGGGATCGTCCTCGGCGTTCTTGGCAATCGCGACAAACTTGCGTTCCCTCGCGACCCAGCCGGTAATCCCCTCACCGACCTCCAGCCGAATCTGGCCGATCAACTTCGGATGCGGATTTTTAGAGGCGCGCAGAATCAGCTCATCGCCCGACTCATTGAGAAGGTAGATCAGGCAGGCATCGGCCTTCGTCGCCTCGACAACCATTTCGACGATCTCTTTTAGGACCCGATCCAGATCAAGATTGACGCTGATTAACCGGGTAATCCGTCGGAGGAG
>CAZSME010000128.1:0-4210 GCA_964607665.1 uncultured Nitrospirota bacterium
CTTTATTCCAACGACCGATGCGATTATATCGTTTCTCGCCGGGGAGGAGGGGAAAGGGGGGGGAGGGCTTCAACCGGGCGATCTGGTCTGCATCATGTCCAGCGGAGGGTTTGGCGGCATTTACACGACGTTGCCGAAACGCCTGAAAGCGCGAGCGCCCCACGTCTGAATCATGGCCGATTCGATCACCCAAAAGATGACACAGGGGGTGAAGTCGGGGGTCTTTCCGGGGGGAGTTTTGCTGGTTGCGTATCAGGGGAAGATTCGTTTCCATAAGGCATTTGGTTTGGCGCAACGGATCCCTCGAAAAACGCCGCTCACAATCAACACGATTTTTGATTTGGCCTCTTTGACCAAAGCGATCGCGACCACACCGGCGCTGGCACTTCTTCTTCAGCACGGCGATGTTCGGCTGAAGGATCCTGTATCGACGTTTTTTGCGGAATTCAAAACGGGCAACAAGAAAAAGGTAACCCTGTTTCACCTGCTGAATCACAGTTCGGGGTTGCCCGATTGGCGACCTTACTACGAAGAGATTGTCCGGCAGGACAGGAAATATCCCGGATTTTTAGGATCACCCGAAGCAAAACGGAGGGTATATGAGATGGCCCGCAGCGAGCCGCTTGTCTGTCCCCCCGGTATGATGGCCCGATACAGCGACATCGGATTTATCGTATTGGGAGAGATCATCGAGAAGATCACGGGGATGCCTCTTAATCAGTTTTGCGATCAAGAGATCTTTTCAAAATTGAAACTTAAAAAAACATTTTTCCCGGGTCGGCACAGGATCGCTGCAACCCAGTTTGCCGCAACGGAGGATCTCCCTTGGCGGGGCGGGGTGATTCGGGGCGATGTCCACGATGATAATACCTATGCGATGGGAGGGGTTTCGGGTCATGCCGGCCTCTTTGGAACCGCACGAGAGGTTTATACGCTCGTGACACTCTGGCTCGACTCTCTCCGAGGCGTGGGGCTGATTGAGCAGACGTTAGCCAACCGGTGTGTCACGCGACAACGGGGTAAAACCGCTCCAAGAGGGTCAACATGGGGATTCGGTTGGGACACCCCGAGCCGGGGTGGATCGTCCTCCGGCCAATTCTTCTCCCAATCGAGTTTTGGCCATCTTGGATATACCGGCACATCGATTTGGGTCGATCGCGTCGCAGAATTAGTTGTCATTCTTCTTACGAACCGGGTGCACCCTTCCCGAGAGAACAAGCAGATTCAGTCGTTTCGACCCGAACTGCATAATATCGTCTTCAACGAGGTTGTTAATGGATAGATCGCTGATGAAGCCCAAACGACTGTCCCCCGGTGGCACCATCGGCCTGGTCGCACCGGCAGGGCAGGTGGATCGGGACCTGTTACAGGAGGGGGTGCTCTCTTTAGAACGGGCCGGCTTCAAGGTCATGCTGGGCCAGCATATTGAAAAAAGAATGCGGTATTTTGCTGGAAACGACAGCGAACGTGCGGAAGACCTTCTCTCAATGATGCAGAACAACGCCGTGGATGCCGTTTTCTGTGCGCGTGGTGGATCGGGGTCGGCCCGAATTATCCCCCATCTCCCGGAAACGGGCTTCGGGCCTAAAATATTTGTGGGGGGGAGCGATATTACCACCCTTTTGCTTTATCTTTCCGGTGTTCATGGCTGGGTTACCTTCCACGGCCCGATGGCGGCCACGGCCTCCGGCCACCCGGAACGATTCGACTATCTTGTCCGCGTTTTATCCGGGGAGCCGGTTGCCATGCACGCGGAGGGGGTTATCGCGCTCAAACCGGGTCAGGCGGAGGGGGTTTTGACGGGCGGGTGTCTCTCCCTAATCTGTACAACAATCGGGACGGCCTACGAGATCGACACCGCGGATCGTATCCTGTTTATTGAGGATATTGGTGAGGCCCCTTATCGAATCGACAGAATGCTTTATTACTTGAAAATGTTGAAGAAGTTTAATCATATTCGTGGGGCAATTTTTGGCCAAATGCCGGGGTGCCAGCCGGAGCTTTTGCCGGAAATCATCTTGGAGATTATGGCCGAGTTGGACGTTCCGATCTTATTTGGGTTTCCTTCGGGTCATGGAGCGGCCCGATTTACCCTCCCTTTTGGCACTGTTGTCCAGATTGACACGGAAAAACCGGCCGTAACGATGCTCGAACCTGCCGTAGTGCCCCGATAGAGCCTGTTTTTGTCTACCTGCTGGGTAAAATATCGCCTACCACCCCTCTGAATGGTCGTTTTCCAGCTGTTTTTTTGCCTCTTTTTGTTAGGCATAAAAAATGCTTCTATTAAAGACTAGACGGAATCATTGATTCCGCTCATGTTTGTAGGGAAAAGAACCGATAAAATAGTGGAGGTGAAAATGCATTGCGAACGATGTTCAGGGGTCATGTCTTATGAAGGGTTTTATGGTTGGGAGTCCGAGGCCGTTTGGTACTATCCCGGATGGCGCTGCATTCACTGCGGCGAGATTGTGGATACGATTATCTCTCTCAATCGTCGTCTCAACAAACAACATCAAGCCGAAAACGCGAAGAGCAAGGTAATGGACTTTGTTCTTGAAATGGACGCGGACGAGGCAGACGATCGTTCCATCTATGCGTCGGTATTAGACGATTAGGGTCTGACGGCAGCAGCTATTTCTTTACAGGCCCTTCGGTGACGTTGTAATAGGTCCAGGCCTCGCGTTCGGCGTAGTAACGGTCTTCTCGGAAGTTCAGCCGACTGCGCGCTTCCGAGAAGCTTTTCCGCTGAAGTTTACGGGCCACATCGGAAAGGGCCTCCTCCACCGTGGGGTATGGGTCTGATTGAACGGAGAACCCCTCATAGCGAAAGGATGCGGAGTACCCTTCCTCACCGACCTCCACCTTTACATCGCGGCTGAACATCCTTCCTGTTGGGTCAACCCCTTCCAACTGATGCACCTCAAAAAGCATGGTCGTTTCTCCTTACTTTATTTAATACCAATGGCCATTCCCTCGCCGGTGGGAATCATAGCACAGGAAGAGAAAAAAGAGGAATCGGTTAAAATGGTTATAAATTCCTGCATCGCAAGAATAGCCGGTCGATCTGCAGGGTCTGCCCTGTCGGGATCGCAATGGACCTTTCCAAACAGGTAGGCATTATCCGCGGCCACAATGCCACCGGGGCGTAAGTGGTGTGCGGCCCAACGAACGTAATGAGGGTAGTTGACCTTATCCGCATCGATAAAGCAGAAGTCAAACGGGCCAAACGGCTCAATCGTTTTTAAGGTTTCTTTCGCTGCGCCAACCACAATAGAGACCTTGTGTGAGAGCCCGGCCTCTTTCAAGGAGTGTTGCGCCAACTTTGCATATTCCGGTTCCTGCTCCAGGGTATAAAGCCGTCCTTGTTTGGGCAAGGCATCGGCGATCCAGAGCGCGGAATATCCGCCGAGAGTGCCGATCTCTACGGCCTTTTCGGCCCGGCAACTTTTGGCCAGAAACTGAAGGAGCTTTCCCTCCATCGCGCCGATTTGGATTGCCGGGAGGCCATGCGAACGCATCCGGTCTAAAATGGACTGATGCCTTGTGTCTTCGGGGGAGAATCGTTGCCGGATAAATTCCAGAAGCTCCGGGGTTTGGTAATCGTTTCGATTTTCAATATGTTTTGGGGAAAACATAATGAGCGGGAGGGTATCACAGCGAAAAAACAAAAAGCTATCTTAGCGAGTGTAAAGAGCGATGACAACGCCTTCGCCGTAGCCCTCTCGGGGTAGAGTGATCGCGGGCCCGGCGTTATCCTTGTTGGAGCAGTTGCAGGATCTGTTGGGGAATCAAGTTGGCTTGGCCGAGGATGGCGATCCCTGACTGTTGCAGGATCTGGGCCCGGGTGAGCCGTGCCGTTTCTTCCGCAAAATCGGCATCCAGGACTTTGCTTCGCGCAGCTTCTGTATTTTCGAGAACGGAATCCAGGTTGGCAATGGTTGATTCCAGCCGGTTTTGCACCGAACCCAAATCCCCCCGAAGGGCATTAATCCTCGCAATGGCCCCGTCCATAACGGTCAGCGCGGATTGTGCCCCCGCTTCCGTTGAAATGTTTACATCGGATAACCTCGATAATGTGGCGGCTTGAACCCCCTCCGTAACGTCGGTAAACCCCTGGGAAAAGAGACTGGTTTCCGCGTCCGCGTCGGACGTCACGGAGAATATTTTGGAGGAATTCAGCGTGACAATGCCACCCACGGTGGCGCTATCT
>CAZSME010000129.1:0-4199 GCA_964607665.1 uncultured Nitrospirota bacterium
GCCATTTTCGAGACCGGCCGCGCCAGATCGGGCGTGTGCGGCCCGACAATATGCGGCTCTAACGTGGAGAGGTTGATCTCCACCACTTCGTCAAAATATTTTTCTGGCGAGGCGAGCACTTCCGGATCGGCCGTAAGCAACGCGCGATGGGCCTCGGCAAGCGTTGCGAATGCCGCCCGTTCCGTTATCCTTAAATAAGCGGCCATCTTCTGATCGTAAGGAAAGATGGATGTGGTTGCACCCAGTTCCGCCCCCATGTTGGTGATCGTCCCTTTCCCCGTTGCCGAAATGGTTTCTGCCCCCGGTCCAAAATATTCCAGAATTTTGTTGGTCCCCCCTTTGGTGGTTAAAAGACCGCAGAGATAGAGAATCACATCTTTCGCAGACGTCCATCCGGAAAGCGCGCCGGTCAGCTTCACGCCGATGAGTTTCGGGTGCAGCACTTCCCAGGGCAGCCCCGCCATCACCTCTCCGGCATCGGCGCCGCCAACACCAATCGCCAACGCCCCCAATCCGCCGCCGTTCGGTGTGTGCGAATCGGTACCGATAATCAACGAGCCGGGGAAGGCATAATTTTCCAGAACCACCTGATGAATAATCCCGGCACCCGGCTTCCAGAATCCGATCCCGTATTTTTTCGCTGACGAGGATAAGAAGTTATAGACCTCTTTATTTTCGTTAATGGCACACTCAACATCTGCTTTCGCACCGCTTTGCGCCCGAATCAGATGGTCGCAATGGATCGTGCTGGGAACGGCAACCCGCTTTCGCCCGGCTTGCATAAACTGCAACATTGCCATCTGGGCCGTTGCGTCCTGCATCGTCACCCGATCGGGGCGAAGGGCCAACTGCGCCTTTCCTCGTTCCCACGGCTGGGTATCAAAATTATCAAGATGGGTTACCAGTATCTTTTCTGTCAACGTCAGCGGCTTGCCAAATTTCTTCCGGGCCTTCTCCAAGATGGACGGCATCGATTGGTATAATTTTTGAGCCAGATCAGTAGACATAATATCCTCCTTGTCCCATTGTGTGGGCGGGGTAACCCCGCCCCTACTTTAATGGTGCGTTCAACTCTGGCACCTCTCTCTTTTTTGGAGAGGCGTAATTTGCCAGATAGTTAAAGAGTCGGATTAAGCGCGACCCCTGCTGGTTTTGATCAACCCAATGGCCGATCAAGCCGATTGTCCTCGACAGGATAAAGAACCCATTCAGCGTTTCGATTGGAAATCTTAAATCGACCAGAATCGCGGCAATCGTTCCATCGACATTAAGGATGAGCGTATCTTTCTTGGCTGTTGTGAGTTTTTCCACCGAAAGCGCGAAATCGAGATGGGGGGTTGGAATCCCCTGACTCTTTGCAAAGGAGACCAACTCGATCACCCGTTTATCCGGGTTCTTTACGCTCTTGACCCGATGCCCAATCCCCGGCACCGGCCCCACATTCTTCTTCATATACTCCAGAAAATCTTCCGGAGTCAGTTTATTTTCCACCGCGTACTTAAACCAGCGGCCTGCATCGGTTACGGCCCCGCCGAATCGAGGCCCGATCATGATTAACCCCGCGGCAACCGCTTGCGCCATCTGAATCCCCGCGCAGGCGGCAATAATCGTAACCAACGCCCCCGAAACGCACGGCCCGTGATCGGCCGAGAGCATCACAATTCGTTTGATAATCTCCGCTTCCACCGGAGAGACCAATCGTTTGGCCCAGAGCAGCCCCATCACATGTGGAATCTGATACCCCTTGTTGATCAACTCCGACGCGGCATATCCCATATAGAGCGGCTCGTCTCCGCGATCATCTGAAATGGTCGATTTGAGAAGCGGCTCAACATAGACATCCCCCGCCTTGACCGCCTCGTCAATCCGTTTTGGCAGCTTGGGAAGCGTTGCAAAATCGGCCTCCTTCTGAGGCGCCAACCCGCCCTCGGCGACGATCTCTTCGTAAACCTTTTTGATCACGAATCCGAGGCCGCCGAATGTTGCCGGCACAATCGCCCCGGCCTTGGTAAACAGGTCGGCCTTGCTCCGGGCCGATCCTTCGCCGTGCATCCCCTCTTTCGCGCCCGCATGGCCAAACTTCATCCCTTTAGGCAGATGTTCCTGGCAGAATCCGGAGACAACGGCAATCAGCTTAATACGCCGCTTTTTCTCGCCATACCAAGCCGCAGCTTTTTCCTCGAGGTCGCCCCCCATCTCTCCAACAATCACCACCGCCTTTGTTTCGGGGTCCTGCTCAAACATTTCAAGATAGGTAACGTAGTCGGATCCGGGATAGGCATCGCCACCAACGCCAATCGCCGTTGTGATCCCGTCGGCAAACTGGCTGGCCAGCCAGACGATTTCGTTGGAAAGACCGCCCGATTTTGTAATCACACCAAACGATCCGGGCCGATGCAGCTTGCAAAGGACCAGGTTTTCAAACGAACCGCCGATAACCCCCAGCCGACATTCGCCCGCGGAGATGATGCCGATGGATGACGGGCCATTAAAGACTTTGTTTAACGTTTTAGCTTCAAGCGATAGTTTCTTGGCATCTTTCTCCGGAACCCCTTCGGTAATCATCGAGACTAACTGGATATGGGGATCGTGAAGGGCCTCCATCGCCCCTCGGAAGGCACGATCCGGCCCGATATAGACCAGCGAGGTGTTAATCGTCGGATGGGCCGCAGTCGCCTCGGCAACAGTTTTGTAAATGGGGATGGAAAAAAGTTCCGATCCACAGGGAATGTCCGCTGTTTTTCCGGCGTCGGGGGGAAAGACAAAAGCCAGCACGTTGAGAGGGAGTTGCGTCAGGTGGCAGAACTCCGCCATCCGCCGCGCCGCGTTAACCCCCGCCGCGCCCCCTTGAATGACAACACGCGTTTCTTGATTCGCAACAATACTCATGATTTCACCCCTCCCGTCATCGACATGTTCACAATATCGGTCAGCGGGGTATTTCGGTCGTAGACATAAATATCAAACCCCTCCGCCGACAAGGCCCGCATCGCGTTTAACCCTTCTTTTTCGTTTGGCCCGCCGCGACGCACCCAAATGGAAACCCCGTTCAGCTTCCCTTCGGACTTGGCCTTCCGAAACCCGTTAATGATTCCGCCAAACGTCTTCTTCACATCGGTAAAATTGGCAATCGCGCCTCCGACGATAATCCGCTTAATCCCTTTTAACGAACAGACCTTGTCAGTTAAGGCTTCCACAGCCCAATCGGGAGGATCCCCGGAGTATTCCGCGTAGTTGGCAATCTTTCCGCCCATCGCGATGACCGCGTCGGAATAAAAAACCGACGCCCCTCCGCCCGCCGGCAACAGGGCCGTATCGCCGCCCGGAATCTCGATGAACTTGACCGATCCTTTAATACGCGAATCGATTTCCATAATGGCACGTTCGTCTTTCGTATAGGGACGGCCAAACTCCGAGGCAAAGGTAAAGTTCCAATCGGGATGACGGAACCGTGCATCGGCATCGAGCAGGGTGACCGCGTCGAGGGCCACCAGCTCCCCGTCTCGCGTAATGAGCGGATTGATTTCGATATAGATGCCATCTTCCTGGTCGTAACACTGATAAAGTTTCAGCGCGAAATCGGCAACCGGCGTGACCCTCTCATTCTTAAACCCGGCTTCTTTTGCCAACTGTTCAAGTTGTTCGCGCGTGGGATCGACACCGAGCGGCACCGCAAGCCGTTTCACCTGATCCCAATGCGATTCGATCTCGATTCCGCCGATCGATGCCATTAAGATTTCGGCCCCTTCACGAACTGATTTCACCGAAAGGTAATATTCCTCGTTGTGATCAATACACTCGGAAAGGATAACCTGGGTGATCGTTAATGTGCCGATCTCTTTTCCCAACATCTCGGCCGCGGCCTTTTTCGCTTCGGAAAGATTCAGCCCCACCTTAACCAAACCCAGCTTCATCCGGGAGCCAACCGCCTCATGTGCCTTAACAACGATTTTAGCGCCGGGCTTATTGAGCCAGGGGTTTGCCGCCGCCAACCGATCGAGCTGATCGGCCTCGGTAATCACCGTGTAATGGGGAACCGCCATCCCCCATTTTGATAAAAGCCCCATTCCGGGACCTTCTAAGACTTTTGCCATCTTTCCCTCTCCTTATAAAATTTCTGGAAACGTAAAACGCGACAACGACACCGAAAGCCAGATTATAAGTGTGGATTTTGCGCCGCGTCAATGAAAAAGTAGGGG
>CAZSME010000130.1:0-4177 GCA_964607665.1 uncultured Nitrospirota bacterium
ACGCGATCCTGCGGCCCCCTTATCACTGACGGTTAAAATACCAACCTTGAACATTCGCAGCGTAGTGTCTCCAACGCTCTTTTACATGAATGCCGTCATTCCGGCATGATTCTAGCCGGAATCCAGGGCCAAGCCATTACGGACAACTCTGGATTCCGGCTTAAAGATTGCCGGAATGACGAATGCGAGAGAATGGATAACGTTCTCCACGGGATTTATCTTTAATCAAAAGTAAAGCTCTTTATGAAACACGACACTCGTTTCTAAAATAGTCGCGGCGCGGCATTATCCGCGCGTATCTTGCCAAAATGCTTAAAACTTTGTTCTGTGGCCATCCGTCCCCGTGCGGTTCGATCCAAATAGCCCGACTGAAGCAGATAAGGCTCACAGACCTCTTCCAATGTCTCTTTTTCCTCACCTAACGCGGAGGCCAGTGTTTCGACCCCCACCGGTCCGCCGCCAAACTTTTCGATAATTAAAAGAAGTAACTTTCGGTCGATCATATCAAGTCCCGCGGCATCGATCTCCATCTTCAGCAGGGCCGCATCGGCGGTGGCCCGATCAATATGACCATTGGCCTTGACCTCCGCAAAATCGCGTACCCGTCTTAAGATTCGATTTGCAATCCGCGGTGTTCCCCGGCTGCGCCGCGCGATTTCCAACGCGGCGGCCCTCTCAATGGAGATATTGAGTATCTGGGCCGAGCGGCAGACAATCTGGCAAAGCTCTTCGGGTTGATAGAAATCGAGCCGGTTGATGACGCCAAATCGATCGCGCAACGGAGAGGTGAGAAGGCCGGCGCGTGTCGTGGCCCCGATTAATGTAAACGGAGGCACCGTCATCTTCAGTGTTCGGGCCGACGGTCCTTGGCCGATAATCAGATCGATCTGAAAATCTTCCATCGCTGGATAAAGGACCTCTTCCACCGTGGGATGAAGCCGGTGAATCTCATCGATGAAAAAGATATCGCCCTCGGAAAGATTGCTTAAGATCGCGGCCAGATCGCCCGGTTTTTCGATTGCCGGCCCGGAGGTCGCCTTGATATTGACCCCCATCTCCCGCGCGATGATATTGGCCAGTGTGGTTTTGCCCAATCCCGGAGGGCCATAAAAAATAACATGATCTAACACGTCGCCCCGTTTTTTCGCCGCCGTGATATAAATGTTCAAGTTTTCTTTGATCGCGTTCTGGCCAACATATTCGGAAAGGGCGGTGGGACGAAGATGGGTCTCGATGCGCCTTTCTTCATCGTTGATGGGATGGGATAGAATTTGTTCAGACATCTTTAATGGTCAACAAGGGGTATGGAAATACCGCTTACAGCAAGCCCCTCGTTTACGACCCGATTTTTATGAGACCTTTGCGATCAGAGTGCCCTTGTGCTGATCCTCGGTCACAGCCAGTGCAAAGAGGCAATCCGCGGCCTTCACGACTTTATCGGCTCCTCCGGGCTTAAAATAGATCTCCCCGCATTTATGACAGACCCATGCACGGATACCGGAGAGCCGAACTTTTCGCCCTTCCCGCTCGAACTCTTGAGAAACCACTTTTTCTCTAAGCCTGGCCCCACACTCCGTGCAAGGCTTTTTCAATAAGTCTTTCATGACGTTCTCCCCCGCTTGGTTGGAGTGACCCACCATGGACGCCGTGGAATATACGCGGTGACGATATCGATAAGACCGACTATCGAATAATCACACACGATATGCAACGGTGATCGTGCCGTCCGTGTGGAATGGAAATATCCAACAATCAGACATCTTTTCTCGACAGGATAATTTTCGAGCAACTTACACTTCCCCTCAAATGCCTCAAGAAGATGAATTTCCGAAAAGCCTTCTTCCACCATATGGCGAACAGCATGGATCTTAATCCGGTATCGTTTTGCAGCAATGAGTTGTTTGATACCTTGTAAGCGCTTCTCCGTCTCGATCATGCCCCATACGAAAGTCTTAACAGCCTATGGACCCAGAAATCATCGCCTTGGTCATATCCCTTTGCAAATAATAAGACAAGCCGAATAGAGGAGTCAGGACCCTCTTAAGTTGATGGCCTTCCACTGTCCCGTTTTGGGGTGCGCTATACTAAACTGATTTGGATAAAAGTCGCAAGGCCTGTTTCACCCAGTCTTCCACGCGGTAGGCAGAGGCCTCTGCGTTTTGGTTGAGCACGTGGTCCAGCGCCCGTTTTGCGTCGCGTGGCAGATAGCCCAAGTTCGTTAGAGCGGATAGGGCATCTTCGTGGATCGGATCGTCTTGTTTTACGAGAGCGTTCTCAACGGGAGGAGTCATCGAAAGGGCTTTTTCTTTCAATTCCAGGATCAGCCGTCCGGCCATTTTGGGGCCGATTCCCGGGATGGCTCGCAACGGTTCTACCGCCCCTTTCCGAATGGCGGCTAAAAACTCGGCCACATCAATGCCGGATAGAATGTTGCGGGCCAGTTTCGGCCCGACACCGGAAACATGCATCAAGAGCAGGAAGATCTCTTTTTCAAGCGGGGAGAAAAAGCCGTACAGTTGTAATGTGTCTTCTCGAACGTGGGTGTAGATATGCAGGAAAACGGAGGCCTTCTCCTCCGGCAGCCGGTAGTAGGTTGAAAGCGGAACAAAGACCTGATAGCCGATGCCGCCTACGTCGACGATAATCGTTTCAGGCGATTTTGATGCGATGATTCCGTTGATCGACGCGATCATATTATTGCGGAGGTCGCGAGCTTCTGTTGCCAGTTTGCGGAGTGGGCATGACAGATGGCCACTGCGGCGGCATCGGCCTCGTGTTCGGATTCCATTCGATTGGGGAGCATCAGAATCCGGCTTGCCATTTCTTTTATCTGATCTTTTGTTGCCCCGCCAAACCCCACAACAGCCATCTTCACCGCTTTGGGGCTGTACTCAAATACCGGCAGATTTTGAATTTCTGCAGCGAGACGGGCGACCCCTTTGGCCTGTCCCAGCGTGAATGCCGATTTTGCATTCTTTGCGAAAAACGTATCTTCCAGTGCCACAACCGTTGGCTGATGGCGATCAATAATTTCACTGATTTTTTCGAAAAGGGTTTTCAGCCGATGGTCTTGATCCTTCGGTTTTTTCGCGGAAAGACGAATCTCACCCGATTGTCTCAAGACCAGTGTTCCCCCCCCTGTCTTCCCTGCCTCTTCCAGCAGGGCGAAGCCCGTTGTTCCCATCCCTGGATCAATCCCCAGAACACGCATTAGACTCTTTGTCGGTGACCGCTACGTTTTAGAGGAATGTACGATTTAAGATTTTCGATTTCCGATTTAAATCATAAATCATAAATCTTAAATCATAGATTACACGACGGCCCACCGCGACTAACAGAAGCGGTCTGTTCGCTCCCGTCCGCGGCGGGTTAGGCGGTTAGCCGGGCCATCACCTCGTCGGGGATATCAAAGTTGGCCGCGACATCCTGCACATCGTCATGCTCTTCGAGCGCGTCCATCAGCTTTAACATCTGTTCGGCGGCCTTGTCTTCAAGCCGAATCGTCGATTGTGGCAAATAGGTGACCTCGGAGATCACCGGGTTAAAGTTGGCATCGGTGAGTGTTTTCTTGATTCGCTCGAAATCGTTTGGGGAGGTGATCACTTCGTAATTTTCAGGGTCGCCCGACCGGATATCCTCCGCGCCCGAGTCGAGTGCCAGTGTCATCAGTTTTTCTTCATCGGTTTTCTCTTTGGGGAAGGTCATGAATCCTTTTTTATCGAACATCCAGGAGACGCAGCCGGCTTCGCCCATATTCCCGCCATGTTTTCCCATCAGGTGCCGTATTTCCGGCGCCGTGCGGTTTTTGTTCTCGGTCATAATATGGATCAGCATCGCCACACCGCCGGGCCCGTATCCTTCATAAGTGAACTCTTCGTACGCGACACCGGGCAGCTCCCCGGTTCCTTTTTGAATCGCCCGTTTGATATTGTCTGCCGGCATATTGGCCTCTTTGGCCTTCAGCACGGCGGCGCGAAGCCGCGCATTCCCGTTGATATCGCCTCCGCCGATCCGCGCGGCCGTCGTCATTTCGCGAATGATCTTGGTGAACGCCGCCCCTCGTTTTGCGTCAATCGCGGCCTTTTTATGTTTTGTTGTTGCCCATTTTGAATGTCCAGACATTGCGGTTCCTCCCCGCCCATTTTCTATCACACCCTAGAAAGACGTGTCAATTTTG
>CAZSME010000131.1:0-4157 GCA_964607665.1 uncultured Nitrospirota bacterium
GCTCCACATAAGCTCGGCCCCCATGGTCTCCGCCACTGCCTGTATCAAGGACGGATTGTCCCGATGGCAGCCATGCGCCAATCGGGTTCGACGCAACATGAAATCGGAAAGATGCAGGGCATATTCGTTTCGAACCGCGTAAATCACCTCCGCCAGAAGGGGATACCCCTCCGGCGTTAACGGCTTTAATAAACGGACATCCCCTTTCGCACAGGCCAAAACCGCTTTATAGTTTGTGCCATAGGCACGGATTAAATACGACAGTGTTTCGATACTCACCGAGTTGTCTTTGTATGAAACCTCTTGTTTGATGTACTGGTCCAACGGGCAAATCGGCCCGCCATGTAACAGAGGCTCCGGATCCGGCCTTCGGATCGTACGCAAACGGGGATGCATCTTGATGACCCTATCCAGAACGTGGATGGCGATTTTGCGAAAGAGCGTAAATTTCCCGCCCAACACAACCAGCATCCCTTCGGGCGTCCAGACGATCGCCTCCTTTCGAGACTGCTCCCACGGCGGACCTTTGCCTTGATCCACTAAAGGACGAAGCGCGGCGAAACGGGCCAGAATTTTCTCCCCGGTGACCTGCGGAAGAAAATGAGCAGTCTCCTGTAAAAGGGTTTCGATATCTTCTTTATCGGAAACAACATGGTCAAGATCGCCCTGATAGTCGGTGTCTGTGGTTCCAACGAGCGACTGCCCCCGCCACGGCAAAACAAAAAAGAGACGCCCCTTTTTTTGACTTTCTAAAACCAATGCGTATTTCTGCGTGAGCTTCGGCAAGACAAGGTGGATTCCTTTTGTCGGACGAATCCGTCCAAAACCCCGTTGCGGCGAGGGGGCAGCCGATTGCAGGTCGGGGTCCTCCATGCTACCCACACCATCATCCATCGTCCCTCGCAGGGGTCGCGCCCCCTCCGCTGCGGCCATTTGGCAGACCGACTCGCTCCAGACCCCCGTGGCATTAATAATCACGCGCCCCTCGATATCATATTGCTTGCCGCTGGCCGCCTCTTTGACTGTTACGCCGCAGAGCTTCCCCTTATCCTTCATCAGACCCACGACTTCGGTGTAATTAAAGATTTCCGCGCCACGTGTTTGCGCGGATGAAAGCGTGGCGAGACAGAGGCGGGCATCGTCCATCTGACAATCGGAAAATCGCGCGGCGCCCAAGAGGCCTTCGGAAGCCAGTCCCGGCTCGGCCCGCAGGACCTGTTCCGGAGAGAGAAACCAATGCTTGCCCAGCGATTCTTTCCCCGCCAGAAGATCGTACAGCAGCATACCAATTCGAATCGTGAGTTTTCGTCGCGGGCCTCCCTTATAGATCGGGAAGAGAAACGACAATGGGGCAACCAGATGGGAGGCCATCTTCAGCAGCCGATATCGCTCATGGAGGGCTTCGCGAACCAGCCGAAAATCGCCATGCTCCAGATAACGAAGCCCGCCGTGGATCAATCCGGACGTTTTTCCGGAGGTGCCGCTGGCAAAGTCGTTTTTTTCAAAAAGGGCAACGGAGAGGCCGCGCAAACGGGCCTCACGGGCAATGCCGGCGCCCTGAATCCCGCCGCCGATGACAATCACGTCAAACGGTTTCCGAGATCGAGCCAGTTGGTCAAGCTTTAATTTCATTGCGCCATTATATACTGAATGAGGCCGAATAGGTCAAAGAAGGGTTCTTTTCTGGAAACGGCCCTCTATCCTGTGGTAGATTCCCCTATTATAGGGAGACGAGAAGAGGCCTATGCGTGGTAAAAAGAGTAAGCCCGGACAGAAATCCCCACGCAACCCCTATCTCTTACCGGCACGAAAACGAAAGGCCGGACCGATGCGTGATCGTCGAACGAAACGTGAAAAGGCCCGGTTACGACAGGAAGAAGAATAAACAGATACTACTAAGTGCATAATAGTAATGCTGTCATTCCGGCGTGCTTCTAGCCGGAATCCAGAAATAAAACACTGGATACCGGCCTCCGCCGGTATGACGAATGTTAGTTCTACTTTGCACTTAGTAATATCAACATTTGCATATAAAAAGGGGGGTTAAAAAGACCAATGCCGACGTCATATTATCTGGAACGAGAGATCACCAAGCTGAAAGGGAAAATCCTGGAAATGGGAAGGCTGGTGGAGGAACAGATCGCTGCGTCGATGAAGGCCTACGCGACACAGGATTTGGCGCTGGCCCGTCAGACGATTCAAAACGATCATTCGGTGAACGCGATGGACGTTGAGATCGACGAAGAGTGTATCCGTTTGCTGGCGCTCTATCAGCCTACCGCGCGCGACCTTCGTTTTATTACAACGGCCATGAAGATTGCGACCGATCTGGAACGGATGAGCGATCTTTCAGAGGATATCTGTGAACGGGTGATTGAACTCTCAGAAGAGGCGCCGCTGACAAAGCACAAAGAGGATATCGCGGCGATGGCCGACGCCTCGCAGCGGATGGTGCGAGAGGCGCTGGAAGCGTTCATTCAACAAAATGTTCAACTGGCCCGAAAGGTCTGCGCGGACGATCAGTTTGTTGACGATCTCACGCATAAAATCTTTACCGAGCTGCTTCCGGACATGATTGCAAATCCGACGACCATTGCCCGGGCGATCCGTGTCAGCTTTATCTCCAAATATATCGAACGGATTGGAGATCACGCGACAAACATCGCCGAGGTGGTGGTCTATCTCGTCGAAGGAAAGATTATCCGTCATACAACCGTGGAGGGCACGGCTCGTGTCGAATCCGCCACGGGCGGAAGCAAATAAACAGCTTCCGTTGGTCGCGGCAGGCAAGATGACGTCATACACATTCTCCACGCAAAGACATGAATCTCGTCTACTTTGATCTAGAGACACAGAAAAGCGCCGAGGAGGTGGGCGGTTGGGCAAACAAGAAGGCGATGCGGTTTTCCTTCGGTGTAACCTATTCGACCCGCGATCAAAATTTTAAGCCGTATGAAGAAGAGGATATCCCCGCCCTCATCACCGAACTTTCTTCCGCCGATCGGGTGATTGGATTTAATATTATCGGGTTTGATTACCCCGTCCTTTCGGGCTATACCGATTTTGATTTTTCCAAAATTCCGACGCTTGATCTGTTGGCCGATCTTTATTCGATTCTGGGGTTTCGCGTGGGGTTAAACAGTTTCGCGCGTGCGACATTAGGCGTGGGAAAAAGCGCCGACGGCCTGGCCGCGCTGCGCTGGTTTAAAGAGGGCAACTTCGCGGATATCGCGCTTTATTGCCGACAGGATGTTGAGGTGACCCGCGATCTGCATCGGTTTGGATGCACAAACAAATGTCTTTATTATTTCGATAAGATGGAAAACCGAAAGAAGGTTTCGGTCAACTGGCATGATCCCGTATCCTAAAATCGATCCGGTCTTTCTGAAACTGGGGCCGCTGGCGTTACGATGGTACGGCCTCATGTACGCCCTCTCGTTCATCCTGGCCTATTTTTTAATACAAGCCACGGCAATCCGAAAAAAGGTCACGATCACGAAAGAGGAGGTTTCCGATCTGTTGTTTTACGGGGCGATGGGGATTATCTTGGGCGGGCGATTGGGGTATGTGCTGTTTTATCATCCCTCGTTCTATTTCACCCATCCGGCTAAACTCTTCGCGGTATGGGAAGGGGGGATGTCGTTTCATGGAGGATGTTTAGGGGGGATTATCGGCGGCCTCCTTTTTTGTCGGCAGCGGAAGCGTTCTTTTTATGAACTGGCCGATATCTCGATGACAAGCCTGGCGATTGGCTTAGGTCTGGGCCGAATCGGCAACTTTATTAACGGGGAGCTTTTCGGACGCGCTACCGATCTTCCCTGGTGTATGGTCTTTCCAAATGGAGGCCCAGACTGCCGGCATCCCTCTCAACTTTATCAGGCGGCGCTGGAAGGGGGAGGACTTTTTCTGATCGTTTGGTATCTCGCGAAAAAGAACCTGGCGAAAGGGAGTCTCTTCTGGGCATTGATTCTCTTTTATGGACTGTTTCGATTTGGGGTGGAGTTTGCCCGAGAGCCCGATGCCCATATCGGGTTTCTCTTTGGATCGTTTTCAATGGGCCAACTGTTAAGCCTTCCGATGTTTCTATTGGGGGCCTTCATGCTCTGGAGACTGTCCACACGATCCGCGCGGCCGTAAGGGCGCACGGCCGTGCGCCC
>CAZSME010000132.1:0-4070 GCA_964607665.1 uncultured Nitrospirota bacterium
GATCGTCTGATGGAATCGGCCCTTAAAATATCGGGCCTGAAAACAAAAAAGGATGCCATCGCGGAGGGATTAAAACTATTGGTGCAAGTAACCCGTCAGAAAAAGATTAAGCGTTTTCGAGGAAGGCTCAAATGGTCCGGAAATCTCGATGAAATGAGATTAGACAAATGATTCTCGTTGATTCGTCCGTCTGGATCGCCTACTTTAACGGCAACAAAACGACCCAGACCGACTATCTGGATGCGTCACTTGGAAAGACGCCGCTCGTTATTGGCGATCTTATCCTGACCGAGGTGCTTCAGGGATTCTATGATGATAAAGCGTTTAAGATCGCAAAAGACCTTCTTCTCGCCATTCCATTTATGCCAATGGGTGGACAGGTATTGGCCGTAGAAAGCGCTCTCCATTACAGGTTCTTGAGGAGAAAAGGCGTGACGATCCGGAAAACCATAGATGTCATGATTGGAACTTTCTGTATTCACCACCAACTGACATTGTTGCATGACGACCGGGACTTCGATCCCATGGTGAAGTTCTTTGGCCTGAAGGTAATCAATACAACTCGACGCAATCCTCATTCGACATAGTTTACCTGCCATGTGAGCATTTTGGCCGTCAATTTCTTGAAAGGAATGCATGAATGAGCGGATGCAAAAAATCATGGAAAGCAAACAGACAGCACGAAAGCGTCTGATGCTGCTTTCCTTTACGGAAAAGATTCAAATCTTAGAAAAGCTCCGTGACCGTAGCTTAGCCATTGCACAATCTTCTCTAAGACGTAAAGTGGCTGACGATAACAAACCCCAATGAAGAGGCATTTTGAATCCCCACTCGACGATAACCCCCTCTGGTACAAAGATGCGATTATCTACCAGGTGCATATCAAGGCCTTTTACGATGCCAATGGAGACGGCATCGGCGACTTCCACGGTCTCACCGAAAAACTCGACTACTTAGAATCCCTTGGCATTACCGCCATCTGGATCCTTCCTTTTTATCCCTCCCCATTGCGGGACGATGGATACGACATCGCCGACTATTTCAACGTCCATCCCAACTATGGGACGCTCAACGCGTTCCAGCGTTTTCTCAATGCGGCCCACCGACGCGGCATCCGTGTGATCACCGAATTGGTGGTCAACCACACCTCCGATCAACACCCCTGGTTTCAGCGGGCGAGACGGGCCCGCCCCGGCTCCATGGAACGGGATTTCTATGTCTGGAGCGAAACCCCCGATAAATACAGCGAGACCCGGATTATCTTTCAGGATTTTGAACGTTCCAACTGGACATTCGACCCCGTCGCGAAAATGTACTACTGGCACCGGTTTTATCATCATCAGCCCGATCTCAATTACGATAGCCCTCATGTCCAAGACGCCGTCATTAACGTGATGGATTTCTGGCTGAAGATGGGTGTGGATGGTCTGCGGCTGGATGCTGTTCCGTATCTGTTTGAACGCGAGGGGACGAACTGTGAAAACCTGCCGGAGACGCATCAATTCCTCAAGCGACTTCGCGCCCATATTGACGCTACATATAAAAACCGGATGCTGTTATCGGAGGCGAACCAGTGGCCGGAAGATGCCGCGGCCTACTTTGGCCGGGGCGACGAAACCCACATGGCCTTTCATTTCCCGCTGATGCCCCGAATGTTCATGGCCCTTGCGATGGAAGATCGCTTCCCGATTATTGATATCCTGCGACAGACCCCCGGCATTCCGGACGCCTGCCAGTGGGCAATATTTTTACGCAATCACGATGAGCTGACCCTTGAAATGGTCACCGATGAAGAACGCGATTTCATGTATCGGGCCTATGCACAAAACCCCAAGTCGCGGATTAATCTGGGTATCCGAAGACGCCTCGCGCCGCTGCTTGAAAATGATCGCAGAAAAATCGAATTGCTGAATGTTCTTTTGCTGTCACTGCCGGGAACGCCCGTTATCTATTATGGCGATGAAATCGGAATGGGGGACAATTGTTCTCTGGACGATCGAGACGGCGTTCGAACGCCAATGCAATGGAGCGCGGATCGCAATGCCGGTTTTTCAACGGCGCATCCTAAAAAACTTTTTCTGCCGATTATCACGGATTCGGAACATCACTATCAGGCCGTCAATGTCGCGCATCAGCAGAAAAATCCCACATCTCTGCTTGCATGGATGAAACGGATGATTGCGGTTCGCAAACAGCTGATGCCCTTAAAGCGGGGCGGCCTGAAATTTCTATCTCCCGACAATTCCAAGATTCTGGCCTTTGTACGACAGGACAAGTATGAGAAGGTTCTGGTGGTGCTCAACCTTTCGCAATATCCGCAGGTTACAGAGCTGGATCTTTCAGATTGTTCCAGTTCTGTCCCGGAAGAGGTGTTAAGTCGGAATCGGTTTCCTGTCATTGGCAAGACGCCCTACTCGCTCATGCTGGGGGGATATGGATATTACCTGTTTTCGTTGAAGCAGGGAGCGGAAACCGTACAGGTCCGTTCCCAAAAACGAATCGCGGACATCGGAACAATCCAAACATGGGGAACGCTTCTCACGGGGAAGACAAAAGAGCGCTTCGAGCAGGAGATATTGCCGGATTACCTCAATGGATGTCGCTGGTTTGCCGGCAAGGCCCGAACGCTCCATCAGACAAAAATCGTTGAGCAAATTGTAGTTGGCCAGGGCCGATTCAAAACGGTCCTTCTTCTGATTGAAGCGCGTTATACCGACGGGCTTCACGAAACCTATTTGCTCCCGATCACGTTCGTTACAGGTCGTGGGGCTGAAAGAATAATGAACGCGTCTCCGCAAGGTATCATCGCTCATCTGACGATTAAGACGACAAAGGGGGTGATTTGTGACGCCGTTTACGATGAGACCTTTCGTCGAGAAATGCTTGCGATGCTGCTTCAGCAGCAACGGGCTAAGGGTCTCTCTGGTGATCTCATGGGGTATCCGGGGAAATCGCTACATAACATCGTCAGAAAAGTTACCCGAACGGCAAAGAGGTCTTATCTTCTCAAAGGAGAACAGAGCAATACATCGCTGGTTTATCCAAACGGGCTGATGTTGAAGCTCTATCGGCGTCTGGAAGGGGGAACAAATCCCGATGTCGAGATCAGTCGGTTTCTGACCGAGAGACGTTCTTATCCGCATACCCCCCCTTTTGCCGGCCGGATGGAATATCAGAGACCGGGATTCGCGCCAATGGGTATCGGAATGCTTTCCGGCTTTATACCGAACCGCGGAGATGCATGGAGTGATACGCAGGACGAGGTCAAGAAGTACATAAAGCGGGTTTTATCTCATCCCAACGGACTTCCCGCTATTCATGAACGGATCGGTGACCGTTATCTTCAGAAGGCGGCCTTGCTGGGAAAGAGAACGGGTGAGTTGCACCTTGCCCTTTCATCAGAGACAAACGATCCCCGCTTTTCTCCGGAACCGTTCACCACCCTTTATCAGCGTTCCCTTTATCAGGCGTTCCAGAGTTTTGCGCAAAGGACACTGCAACTTCTGAAGAAACGGATTAAGACGTTGCCAAGTTCTGTCGGAAAAGAGGCAGAAGTTTTGTTGCAAAGGGAAAGTGAGATACTTGGCCGATACCGGGCCTTAATCGGCAAACCGATCTCGGCGATGAAGATTCGGATTCATGGCGATTATCATCTGGGGCAGGTTTTGTGGACGGGGAACGATTTTGTCATTATCGATTTTGAAGGCGAGCCGGCGCGGTCATTGGGGGAGCGGTGCTTGAAACGTTCCCCGCTCCAGGATGTCGCCGGCATGCTTCGATCGTTTCATTATGCGGCGTACAGCGGGCTTTTTAATTCCTCTCTCAAACCAAAAGAGATTTTGGCCTTTACGCCGTGGGCCGATTTATGGAGCCAGTATGTAGGTGACGCCTTCCTGCGGTCGTATATGGAGACGGTTGTCGACGCGCCGATCCTCCCTGCCGATCCAAAAGAACGCGAAATCCTGCTGAATGTTTTTCTCTTGAACAAAGCCATCTATGAATTAGGATACGAACTGAACAACCGGCCCGACTGGGTTCGATTACCGTTGAAGGGGATTAAGACCCTTCTG
>CAZSME010000133.1:0-1139 GCA_964607665.1 uncultured Nitrospirota bacterium
GCTTGACGCGGGCTTTCCGATTCGATTAGATTTTTGTCGTGAAACTGGGGGATCGTCTAGCGGCAGGACGCCAGACTCTGACTCTGGCTACCGAGGTTCGAATCCTCGTCCCCCAGCCACCCCTTGGCAATCCAGCCTCCATAATAAGATAAGGGTGTTTAAATGCGTCCTGGGCTGAAAGGATAGAAAGGTAGATCTATGCGCAAGCAGAGGCATTCTTTTGTCACACTAAAACCGGCCTTCCTTTTTCTAATCACATTGCTCATCGGCTGTGAAGGAGGGCAGGGGACGGAAACCCTAACGGACCTCCCCATCGTCTCCGATCCCCTCTCCCCTTCTTCCGATACCGGAGATACAACACCGTCTGACCCCCCCCCTCCCTCCGTTCCGCCGAACACGGATACAGATAGCGACACAGCCCTGTCTCTCGAAATCCATCATATTAATGTCCAACAAGGAGACGCGACGTTGATCATCGGCCCGGACGGCACCACCTTGCTCATTGATGCCGGTAATAATGGAAAAGGAACGGCGGAGGTCGTGCCGTATTTGAAGGCATTGGGCATCAGTGGTCTTGACCATATGGTGGCCACCCATCGCGACAGTGATCATATTGGGGGCCTCGATGAAGTGATAACGGCCGGGTATGACGTGCGTAAAAACATCTGGGACAATGGGAGCGACAAAGCCGGGACCGCAAGCGTAGACCAGTTTCTGAGTGCCGCGGCAACAACCACTGCAGGGCCGGTAACAGGGGCACCCCTGGGGCAGACGATTGATCTTGGACACGGCGCTAAAGCAACCGTGGTCGCCGTTGGGGGAAAGGTGATTGGGGGTGATGTGGTTTCGGTGACCGATGAAAATGACAAATCGGTTGCGCTGCTGATTCAATATGGCGCATTTGATTATATGACCGCAGGAGATTTAGGCGGCGGAGATTCGACCAAAGATCGCGCCTGCACCGGACGCAGCACCGATCAAAAAAATGTCGAATCCACACTGGCCCTCGCGCTGATGCCCGGTGGAAAGGCGGCATTGCTAACGGCGAATGGCCTGGAGGTCATGCGGGTGAGTCATCACGGGAGTGAGTCTTCGACCAATCACGAATATATGAATTTGTTGACGCCAACGGTCGCGCT
>CAZSME010000133.1:1239-4069 GCA_964607665.1 uncultured Nitrospirota bacterium
GTGAACGGAACAATTTCAAAAATACCGGTTCGTCCCATATAACCGACATAGTTACAGGCCTTGCAGCCGGGGGCTTTGAGCTCGATCGGTGCCGGCTGCCCTTCTTTCGGTTTCTCGGCCATTTTGCAACTGGGACAGAGCACCCGGACTAACCGCTGCCCAATAATCCCGATAAACGCAGAGGCCACCAAATGACGGGGAATCCCCATATTGACCAACAGGGTAATCGCCGAGATCGCGTCGCTGGTCGGGAGGCAGGAGAAGACCAGATAACCTCTCATCGCCGTTCGTAACGCGATTTCGGCTATTTCCAAATCTCGAATTTCCCCAATCAGAATCACGTTGGGGTCGTGTTGCAGCATTGCTTTGAGGGCGCCTGCGTAAGTCAGCCCATTGTCCGGATCAACCTGAACCTGATTTAAACCATCAATCCCATATTCCACCGGGTCTTCCACCGTGATCACACTGTTTCCTTTGGACTTAAAGTCTTTAATTAATCGATAGAGGGTTGTCGTCTTACCGGTTCCGGTTGGGCCGGTAACCAAAATAAGCCCCTTCCGCCGTTTAAGCATCTGTTGAATCGTTTTAATATCCCGTTCTGAAAATCCCAGTTGGTCGAAGTCATACCCAATTCTCGAATGTTCCAGGATTCGAATCGTTACCTTTTCCCCCGTCACCCCCGGCAGGGTCGAAATACGAAGGTCATACGGGTTCTCCCCCAACATCACCCGAACCATGCCGTCCTGCGGCGCCTTTTTCTCAGCCGTCCTGAGCTTGGCAAACCCTTTAATTTTGGAAAGCAACTGGAACTGAATCCCCTTGGGTAGCCTTAAATCGTCTTTTAAAATCCCATCCAGCCGGTAACGAACCCAGATGCGGCTCTTCCCGGGCTCAATATGAATGTCACTGGCCTGTAACTTAATCGCTTTGGTCAGAATGTAACTCACCAGCTGATCGACCAGTTCCGCCCGGCCCATCTGCTCGGGCATGCCGCCTTCGTCGGCGAAAAAGAAATCAAACTGCTCCGGAAGAACCTGAACCGTTGCCCCGCCAATCTCCTTTTCTGCCGATCGAAGCACCTGTTCAATGGATGCCGTAAGATGATAATTCTGATCGATCGTTTCCAATATCTCGCGTCGGGCCGCCACCACCGGCTGAATATCGATACCGGTATGAAACCGCAGGTCATTAATCGATTCGTAATCCAGCGGATCGACCATCGCGACCATCAGTTTGTCCTCTTTGATCTGCAGCGGAACGGCCAGATGCCGTTTGGCCAAGTCCTCGGGGATCATCTGAAAAAGCTCGGGACCGATCTGAAGCGTCGTGGGATCGACAAATAAAATCCCCACCTGTGACGCCAGGCAGTAGGCCAGTTGGCTTTCCGATACAAGCCGCAAGTCGATCAACAGATCGCCCAACCGTTTTCCGGTTCGCATCTGCTCCACAAGCGCTGTTTTCAGTTGCTCTTTGGTCAGCAGGCCCGCCTCCATCAGGAGGTCGCCCAGCTTTTTCTTGCTTTCAACTTTGCCCGCACTCGGCGCTATCTTTTCCATAGATTGTCTCCCACCAGACGATTCATCATGCGTACCCTAAAGCAACGGCCTTTCAGACCGTGCCCGATTATAGTATAAAATTATGGCCCAAATTACAACTCCAACCTTGTCCGTCATCATTATTGTAGAACGCGAAAGAAATTTGTATAATGGCCCAATGGAGACAGAACAGCCCCAGGAACAACCGACAAAAAAAGAACGACGGGATCGGCGGAAACAGGAAAAGGCTCAGGAACAACAACAGAGAAAATTAACGGCACGGTATCGGCGTATCGCGCTGTGGCTTGTTGTTGCAATGGCGATTGGCGGCGGGGTGTTCGGCATGGTTCACCTGGCCTCTCTTCCGCCACCGGCAGAAACGGCGCCGGCTCCCCTTGATGCCATTGCCGACAACGACTGGGTTAAAGGAAACAGGACCGCCAAAGTCGTTCTTATCGAATATAGCGATTTTCAATGCCCCGCGTGCGCTGCGTACTATCCGCTTGTAAAGAAAATCGCGGGGGAGTTTGGGGATAAAATCGCGATTGTCTACCGTCATCTCCCGTTGCCCACCCATCGAAATGCAAAAACGGCCGCGTATGCCGCGGAGGCAGCCGGCCGGCAGGGAAAGTTTTGGGAAATGCATGACCTTCTCTTTACAAAGCAGGACGAATGGAAAGGCGATCGAAGCCTCGGCAAGGTCTTTATTTATACCAACTATGCCGAAACCCTCAACCTGAACATGGATCAATTCAAAGACGACTTTACATCCAAAGAGGTGAGAACAAAGATTGATCGTGCCTATCAAAAGGGCCTTGACTTAAAACTGGCGGGGACGCCGACATTTTTTTTAAACGGGAAAAAGGTTGCCCTTCCAAGAGATTATGGGGCGGTCCGAGGGATGATCCTCCAGGCCATTGATGAAAATCCCTAATGGCCTTGTGGTTGCGTTTCTTCTGGTTAGCTTCGTTGGCTTTCTTGACGCAACCTACTTGACGGCCCAGCATTATCAGGGCGCCATCCCCCCCTGTCTGATCACCACCGGCTGTGCCACCGTGCTCACCTCCGAATACAGTACAATTGGACCGGTTCCGCTGGCGCTCCTGGGGGCGATTTACTATCTTTTAATCTTTCTCATTACCGTTTTTTCCGTTGATATAAAACGCGACATCCTTCGATTTGCGGCCTGGCTCACCCCCATCGGATTCTTAGCGTCCCTTTATTTTGTCTATCTTCAACTTGTCGTGATACAAGAAATCTGTTTTTACTGCATGATTTCGGCCGCCGCCTCGACG
>CAZSME010000134.1:0-4053 GCA_964607665.1 uncultured Nitrospirota bacterium
GTGGGGGCCGTTTCCGGCGTAAAGAATGTTCCGTTGGCGATTCGTGCGGCGCAGAATCAGGCCCGGGCCGATATCGCAAAGCAATTCGAGGTCTACAGCGCGTCGCTAATGCGCCAATATGCCGCTTCAACAACGGCGGGGGATATGTCCGCATCTTCGGAAGAACAACATGTTGAGGAGGCCCTCAAAACCTTCTCGGCCGTGACCCTCTCCGGTGTCCAGATTATAGACAGCTACGAGGAGACCGATAAAAACGGTCTGACAACGGTCTGGGCGCTGGCCAAACTGGACCTGGAGCGGGTCAAAGAATCGCTTGATAAAGCAAACCAGTTATCTGCAGGGGTTCGGGACTTCGTTCGAAAAAACGCGGAGAAATCATTTGATACATTAAACAGCGAAGAGGCAGCACGCGCAAAACAACAATAACAAAGGAGGAAAGATCATGCGACAACGGATAACAAATGGCATAGTGGGTCTCTGTCTATTGGCACTGGGGGCAACCGGCTGCGCCACAACATCGGTCGCCCGGCTCGATACCGAACAGGCGGTGGACCTGTCCGATCGGTGGAACGATACCGATTCCCGATTAACGGCATCCGAAATGGTGAATGAGGCGCTGAGTCGTCCCTGGGTCGATAAGTTCCAGGCAAAAAAGGGGAAGGAGCCGACGGTTATTGTGGGGCGCGTCACAAACAAGAGTCATGACCATATCCCCACGCAGACCTTTACCAAAGACCTGGAACGGGAATTAACAAATTCCGGAAAGGTCATCTTTGTCGCATCGAAAGAAGAGCGAGAAGACCTTCGCGAAGAACGGATGGATCAGCAAGGCCATGCCAGCGAGGAGACCGCCAAGGGGGTGGGAAAGGAAATTGCCGCCGACTATATGCTCAGTGGGGTTATTAATTCCTTTGAGGAGCAGGCCGATGGGAAGAAGTATAAATATTTTCAAGTCACCCTTGAGATGATCGACTTGGAGAACAATACAAAGGTCTGGTTCGGGGACAAGAAGATCAAGAAGTTGGTTTCCCGAAAGAAGATGGGCTTATAACCGGCCACGGGCGTGTAATCTATGATTTACGATTTATGATTTGAGATTTAAGATTTAAAATCGGAAATCGAAAATCTTAAATCGTAAATTCTTTTAAGACATATATGTCTCAATTAGAGAAGCGGATTAGCAAAATGTGGCAGATGTGCAGGAAGGCCCCACGCCTTCTGTTCATCATCAGCCTGTTTTTTCTTTCGGCCTGTGCGCCGGTTTCGACCCACTATGTTTTAGTCGAGAAACATCTGATGGCCCATGACGGGGCCAGCGCCGACGCCGTCGTCGAAAAGGAACAGAAGGGGTATGGAGAACGAAATCGGCTTCTCTACGCCCTCGATCGCGGGATGACGCTGTCGCTTTCCGGACAATATGAAAAAAGCAGCCAGATGCTGTCCGATGCGGCACAGATCGCGGATGAGCTCTATACGGAAAGCCTCACCCGGCATGGCGCCGCCCTCCTCACCAACGATAATCTCCTGCCTTATAGCGGGGAAGATTTCGAACGGGTGATGATCCACCTGATTGCTGCCCTCAACTACGCCCAGTTGGGCGAGTTAGAGGGCGCATTGGTTGAGTCTCGACGGGTTGACACGCAGCTCAACAGCATCAATGACCGCTACCAGGACGCAAAAAACGGATACAAGGAGGATGCCTTCGCCCGTTATCTCGCGGGGGTTCTCTACGAGGCGCAAGGGGGAAGCGAGGGGATGAACAATGCCTTTCTCTCCTATCGCAAGGCGTATGAGACCTATCGCGACTGGGCGGCAACGTACGGAACGGCCATCCCACCGATGATCGGGGCCGACCTTTTGCGAACCACCGACGCCCTTTCCCTCAGGGAAGAACACGAAGAGTATAAAAAACTCTTTCCGGGGGCCATATGGACAAAAAACCGCGACCTGAAATCACAAGGCGAGATCATCGTGGTCTCGATGCATGGAAAATCTCCCCGCAAAGAGGACGAATTTTTTGATATCGTTATCGACCAGAATATCTGGAGCTCCATCCTGTCGACAGCCATCTGGCAGTCTCACGTTGGGTCGGGAAACCTTCCGGTATCGCCCGCGGGTCAGCTCGTTCGTCTTGCCTTCCCAAAATATATTCCCGAGAAATCGAAGGTGAGACATCTGAATGTCAGCCTGTCGGGAGAAGGGGCGCCCCGCTCGGCCCAATCGGTCTTAATGGAAGATATCACGGCGATTGCCCAACGCAACCTGCAAGATCGGATTGCCCGGATTCGGATTAAGGCGATCGCGCGTGCCACCATCAAGGCGTTTGCCGTTAAAAAAGCCTCTGATAAAGCAAGTGAGCAGGTCCCTGGCGTAGGCGGATTTCTGTTAGGAAAGGTGGCAGAGGCGGCGGCGGCGACCACGGAGGTCGCCGATAAGCGGTCTTGGCGGACACTTCCGGATGAAATCCATCTCACGCGCATCGTCGTTCCTCCGGGCAATTATCAGGTTGCAACACAGTTCGTCAGTCAGTATGGGGAGTCGGTCGACACCGCTTCACCCCGGTCGGTCTCGGTCAAGGCCGGCGAGAAAAAGCTGATCGTAGTTCGAACAATTCATTAACGAATATGTTGTCATTCCGGAAATGTTTCATCCGGAATCCAGAGTTGCCCGTAATGGCATAACCCTGGATTCCGGCTAGAAGCACGCCGGAATGACAGAAATTAAAAAGTATAGGAGTTCGCTACCCCGTGGTCCGAAAAGGCTATAAGACGATGTTGCATGCTAAAATAATCGGCATTCTTGTTTTCTTGGCTGTTTTAGGAATCGGTATGCCCGCACTGGCCAAGACCCCCGATTGGGTCAATGGCCAATCGGCGCGGTTTCCACAGGGGCTTTATTTAGTCGGCGTGGGCCAGTCGGACTCACAGGAAGGTGCGGAATCCGATGCGTTGGCCGCGTTGGCCAAAATCTTTCACGCACAGATTAGCCAGCAGACGGCGGACTGGCAAAAATATATCCAGGTGGAGTCTCGGGGAAAGAGCCAGGTCGAACAGAAACAGTCCATCGAATCGCTTACGAAGGTCTCAACCAATAAGGTCTTGGAAGGGGCGGAAATTGTTGAGCGGGCACAGGAAGGGTCTGTTCACTACGCATTGGCCGTTATCGACCGGCTCCAATCGGCAACCACACTCACCGAACGGATTGCGAGCCTCGATCAGAAGATCAACGCATCGCTCGATCTCGCGCGAAGCGCGCCGGATAAACTCTCTCGGATTAAAAACTATAAGTTGGCCATCAAGATGTTTCTCCTTCGCGATGCCTATAACACCGACCTTCAGATTGTGAACGTCAAGGGTGGGGGTGTCCCCACATTGGTCTCTCCGACGAAGATTGTCCAGGAGTTTGAGTCGTGGCTCGCCCAAAACTTCTTAATTGATGTCAAAGTCGGTGGCGCACAGGGTGCGGTCGTTCAAAAAGCCATTATCGCCTCTCTCCTAAAAGAAGGGTTCCCCATCAAGGGCGGACCGGCAGCCGGTGGCGAATTTGATGACTTGGAAAGTGGAGGGGGGAAGACAACAGGGCCTGATCTGTTGGTCCGGGGAGAGGTGATCCTCTCGCCGGTTAATCTCCCGGGCCAGGAGTTTAAGTATGTCCGTTGGTGTGTGGATATCGAGGTTCAGGAAACCAAGGGGAACCGGATTGTTGGCGTTGTGACCCGGTCCGGTCGGGAGGGACATCTCTCCCGGTCGGAGGCCGAGGCGAGGGCGACCCGTGCCCTTCAGTCCGACATCCTCGCCGATGTCGGCGCAACGCTTGCGGAATATTTCACCGGCGAGTTTCAGCCGGTAACCGATCGCCCTTCAAGCTGCATGAATCTCATCACACCAGCGGCTCCCCCTGCTCCACCCACGCCCAATGCGCCTCCTGCCCCCAACAGTCCCTAGTCAAACATGAACGTTGTTACTGCGGAAGAAATAAAGAGGCTGGATCAAAAAGCGACCCGCGATTTTTACATTCCCTCGTTGCTTTTAATGGAGAACGCGGCACGGGGAC
>CAZSME010000135.1:0-4033 GCA_964607665.1 uncultured Nitrospirota bacterium
GAGAGGGGGAGGCTCCATTGGCTTTGCCAATGGAGGGGGCGACGCAAGCCCCTGTTGGAGCGAAGCAACCTAGCACGCACAGCGTGTGAGAGGGGGAGGCTCCATTGGCTTTGCCAATGGAGGGGGCGACGCAAGCCCCTGTAATAGGGTGCGAGAGGGGGGAGTTGAACCCCCACGGAGTTACCCACCAGATCCTAAGTCTGGCGCGTCTGCCATTCCGCCACTCTCGCAATCTCCCAGAGACGGTTGCGAGTATAACACGCTGGTTTTGTTCGAACAACGTCACCTGACGGTCATTCTCTTACCTTGCGCACTTCCCATTCGTTGTGCTACAAAACATTAGGGCGCCTCTAAAAACCTACTGCGCGACCCGACTGCTGCGTTGCGCGGTGCTCGGAATCCTCATGTACATAGCGTACATTGCGGTTCCTGTGCGTAGGAGGCCTTGCATTCAGGTCGCTCGCTACGGTTTTTAGAGGCGCCCATTAACTTTTCAAGAGGACGCTCCTTGTCTTACAACGACACGTTAAACGATCTGTACAATCTGCAGTGGCATGGAATAAACCCGGGACTCGATCGGATCAATCGGCTGCTCTCCGCGTTAGACCATCCGCAGAAACGGTTTCCATCGATCCATATCGGGGGTACAAATGGCAAGGGATCCACGGCCGCGATGGTCGCCTCCATTTTGCGACAGGCCGGATACCGCGTGGGGCTTTACACCTCGCCCCACTTGATCGACTTTTCAGAGCGGATGACCGTCAACGGCGTTTCGATTTCTCCCGAGGAGATCGTGGCGCGGGCCCAACAGGTCAAAGAGGAAAGTGATCTTTTATTGGAGCCGATGACCTTCTTTGAATTTACGACCGCAATGGCCTTTTGTTACTTTGCCGACGCGAAGATTGATATAGGCGTCATCGAAGTTGGATTAGGGGGACGGTTTGACGCAACCAATGTCCTGACCCCGCAGGTGACGGCGATAACACAAATTGATTTGGACCACGAACGATACCTCGGCCCCACTGTTCTTGCGATTGCGAAAGAGAAGGCCGGGATCATTAAAGAAGGGGTTCCCGTGATCACAGGCGCGATACAGCCGGAGGTGCTGGCCCATTTTGAAGCGATTGCTCGTTCGAAGAATGCCCCCCTGATTCGATTAGGGTATGAAATCGCAGTAACAGGCGAAGGACCGGAAGCGATGCGCTATGAAAACGGGGGACGAACGATGCGGGTCTGTTGTCCCCTCCCCGGGAGACATCAGATGCGAAACACGGCTGTTGCTATTGGAATCATTGAGCAGCTTTCGGCCTTTCCCGTTTCCGAACAGGATATTTTAGACGGGATACGTCATGTTGAGTGGCCGGGCCGACTTCAAACGATTCAGGATCGCCCGCGCATTCTTTTGGATGGCGCGCATAATCCGGCCGGGACACAGGTTTTGGCCGACTTCCTGATGGAAGTCGATCCGGATCGACGGGGCAAACACTGGTTAATTGTTGGCGTGATGCGCGATAAAAATATCCGGGAACTCCTGGCCCCTTTAACGGCTTGGCCGGACGAAATCGTGTTAACGCGTCCGAATATCGAACGGGCCGCGGAGACCGATCAGCTGTTGGCCTCGTTGGAACAACCCCTATCCACAACGGTTCAGCCAAGGGTCTCCGATGCGATCGATTACGTCAAATCGAAAATGGGGCCGGAGGATACGCTTGTAATCACCGGCTCGCTCTACACCGTTGGGGAGGCACTGGCCCATTTTAAGGGGGTTGCGGTCTCCCCCCTTCGAGGATAGATGACCGGTTCCAACCCGAAGCGGTGGCCCCTTCTGTTTTTGCTTGTCGGTCTCCTGCTATCTCCCTTTTCACTCTCACGGGCGGAAGAGACGAAGGGGAACCAAGGGACACCCCCTCCCCGTTCGAACGAATTTCCACCTCTCTCTTCACCGGAAGGACAGATCGACCTGACATCGGACCGACTGGAATACCGGCATGAAGAAGAGCTGTATCTTGCGGAAGGAAACACGACGCTGACACAGGGGTCGATGCAATTGCGGGTGAACCGGCTCTGGTTCAGTAACACAACAAAACAGTTAAAGGGTGAAGGGAATGTTGCGTTTCAACAGGGTGAGAACACCGTTTTTGCCAGCGAGATCGACTTCAACCTTGTAACGGGAGAAGGGGTGTTGCTGAATGGAAATCTTTTTCTGGAGGAAGAGGGGTATTATCTTGCCGGAAAGCGCATCGAGCGGTTTCCTGGCAATCGGTATCATTTGCGTGAGGCGTCGTTTACCGCCTGCGATTGCCCACAGCATCCCGACTGGCAGATTCGCGCCACGTCGCTCCGCGTGACCCTTCAACAGTATCTGGTGACCAAGAATCTCACGTTTTACGCAAACGGCCTGCCCGTTTTGTATCTCCCTTATTTTATTTATCCGGCCAAGACCGGCCGTCAGAGCGGCGTTCTGATCCCGTCGATGGGACACAGCTCACGGGATGGTCTGCGATATAATCAGGAGCTGTTTTGGGCGATTGCACAAAATAAGGATGCGACCCTCTCGCTCGATGTTCGGGAACAAAAGGGGGTTGGAGGTGGATTGCAGTATCGGTATCTCGTGTCCAAAAAGACGGGTGGCACAATTGAGGCCGGTTTTTTTAGTGATACCGAAAAAGACCAGAAGCATATTGCGATCCGATATCAACATCGGCAGCGCGTCACCGATCGGATGCGTCTTCATCTCGACGCCCAGTATCTTAATCGGAAAGATCACTTCTTAGAGTTGTCGGACTTTACCGCTGATCGTGCACGCCAGCATATCGAGTCGACCGCTTCACTAACCTATCGGGGCGACCAATCCTTTACCTATCTTCTTGCCCGTTACACCGAGACGCTGACGGAGACGCCCAATGATACGCTGTTTCAGAGGCTTCCTGAAATCGGATGGAGCCTGATAGAACATCCTGTTGGCCCGGCCTATTTGAAGATCGATACCACCGCGACCCATTTTTTTCGCAGGACCGGCGTCACGTTTGACCGGATTGATCTTTATCCCCGCCTTTCGTTACCGCTTCCGATTTTCTCAGCGATCACCGTTACGCCTTTTGCCGGGATTCGCCCCATCGGCTACAGCCAAACGGCACTGCAGGACGAGCCCCTTTATCGAAACATGACGATAACCGGTGTGGACGTGACCAGCGCAATAGAGGGTCAGATTGGGCGGAAACCGCTCTACCTTTCGAAAACGTTAATCTATGAAGAGATTCGTGCCGATGATGGGTTGGATCTTCCGCAGGCCGATGACATCGATCGAATTCACGCCCGGGAGTCGGTCACCCTTCATCTTAATCCACGGCTGATAAAAGGGGATCGCGCCTTCGAGGTCGCGGCTATTCGACTAACAGAAACCTACAACAAAGAGGGCGCAGTGGGTTTTGTGGACGGCCTGTCGGATCTGCGGGCGGAGGCATTGATCCGTCCTTCCTCTCTTTTTGCGTTGGAGATCGATACGTTTTACAACTGGGATCGCGAGGATGTTACGGCCTTTCAAGCCGATCTTAACATTTACGCGGAGGATCGTATCGTTGTTTCATTGGGAGAACGCTATACGCAGGGGGGTGTCGTTCCACAAAAGGGTGATCCGTTCAATTCGATTTATTTAGGGGATTTCTTGTTTCCGATCCCGGGCCGGACTGAGTTTGTCACGGGGCGTTTTCGGGTGAGGTTGTCCGATGCAATGACCTTGGCGACGCAGGCCTATTACGATGCCGATTTGGACCGGTTTGTCGAACGGCATTATGGGTTTTTGTATCTGAAACAATGTTGGTCGGTCACACTGGCATACCAACAGCTTTTAGACCGAAACGAGATTTTGTTTGCGGTTCATCTGAAAGGGTTAGGCGCGACCTTCCCCAAACGATTTGCCTACCTGTTCGATTAGATTCTTGGGGCGCATGGCCGTGCGCCCCTACAGGCCTTCCCGCCCTATTGCGCAACGCCGGAGAGGCCGCCAATGAGATATTTAAAGTCATCATCTTGA
>CAZSME010000136.1:0-3950 GCA_964607665.1 uncultured Nitrospirota bacterium
TCGTTGCTCCTCCGGCCCTATCAACCGCAGCGCGAGTTTCCCCTTTTCTCCCTTGCCACCGCGGTTGGCCTGACGCAGGCCATTCGATCGGCAACCGGATTGCCCGCGGTCGTCAAGTGGCCCAATGATATCTTGGTCAACGATAAAAAAGTTGCCGGTATCTTGCTGGAAACGGGACGCGGCGGTGGGGATACCCCTTATCTTGTCGTTGGAATGGGTGTGAACGTGAACTGGACAAACGTGCCACCCGAACTGCCAGAGGCCACGTCGCTGCAAATGGCGCTGGGCCAGCCGATGGATCGAAATCGCCTTCTGCAGGATATGCTCATCGCGTTAGCCGAACAGTACCATCTTTTGGATGCCGGCAAAGCCGATCTAATCATACAATCTCTATCTGAGGCGTGCGTGACGTTGGGGAAAAAGGTGCGGGTTGATACACCGGATAAGGTCCTGGTGGGGGTCGCGGAAACGATTTTACGGGATGGCGGATTGACGCTCCGGATGGGAGATCAGAGCGTGCGAAAGATTTTATTGGGGGATATTACCCACTTACAGCAAACGCAATAATCATTATCGTAGGGGCGGCCCCCTGTGCCTGCCCTGGGCGGCCACAGGGGGCCGCCCCTACAAGAAAAAATATCGTTTTTATTACAACGAATGGAAGGGGAACGCGATGCTACTGGCAATTGATATCGGTAACAGCCATATTGTTTTCGGAACATTCGATGGTGAAAAACTGACCCGTGAGTGCCGCATGGCCACCCAACTGCACAAGACGGCCGATGAATATGGGATTTTGGTTAAAAATATACTGGAACATAGGACGATTTCACCCAAACGTATCACCGGGGCGATTCTCTCTTCCGTGGTGCCGGCATTAACAGCGGTGTTTGAGGAGATGGTCCAAACCTATTTTTCGGTGACCCCGCTGATTGTGACGCATCAGCTTCCGACCGGCATTACCATTCGATACCATCGGCCGGAGGAGGTCGGTTCCGATCGAATCGTGAATGCCGCCGCGGCGTTTCATCTCTTTCGGGAAGGCGGAAAGCCGATCATTATCGTTGATTTTGGAACGGCCACAACCTTTGATGTGGTCTCGGAGCAGGGGGACTATCTGGGAGGGGCCATCGCGCCCGGCCTGGTTGTTTCGTCCGAGGCCCTTTTCTCTCATACCGCCAAACTCCCGCTCGTGGAGCTGATTATTCCCAAAAGCGCGATCGGAAGGGACACCCCCTCCAGCATACAATCGGGGTTGATTTTCGGTCATGTGGGTCTGGTCAACGAAATGGTTGACCGTGTTTCACGGGAGATGAATAACGCCCCGCTCGTGGTTGCAACCGGCGGATTATCTCGTTTAATCGCGCCTTTATGCAAGGTGATCTCCGTTGTAAAACCGGCCTTGACTTTGGAAGGGTTGATGCTTATCTATAGGATGAGCCGTCCCCAACAATAAAGGGGCCGAGGGGGCCAGTGGGTGCAAGGGTAGCCGTTATAAAAGGGGAATCGATTGCCGGAACAGGACAATAAAGGGGAGCCTGGGGTAGAAGACGGGCCGTTTCTGGAAGAAGACGAAAGCGGGGCATTTCATGTTGTGGATGAAATGATACGCCCTGCGGAAGGATCGTCCGATCAAAAAATCGTGACCCTGCAGAACGAGCTTGAGAAGGCGAAACAGGAGGCTAAAAAAAATCAGGAGCAGTGCCTTTATCTTCGTGCCGATTTTGACAACTACAAAAAAAGGGTTCAACGGGAGCAGATTGAGCAGACAAAGTTTGCGAACGAACGACTCATTAAAGAAATGCTTGTTATTCTCGATGATCTCGAACGCGCGGTTCTGCATGCGGTTGAGACGGAGGATTCCTCAAAGGTATTGGAGGGACTGGGTTTAATTATAAAGCAATTTCTCGCGTTGCTCGGTAAATTTGGTGTGGCGCCGATCGACAGCCTCAATCAACCGTTTGACCCCGGCGCTCATCAGGCCGTTGGCACCGTGGAGCGGTTGGAGGGGGCGGACAATGAAGTGGTTCAGGAGGTGCAACGGGGGTATCGCCTTCATGACCGGGTGATTCGGCCCGCGATGGTCTGGGTTTCAAAGAAAAAAGAGGATGGAGAGGCAGCAAGCCATTTATAAATTAAGGAGAAAAAAAGATGGGTAAAGTCATTGGAATCGATTTGGGAACGACCAATTCATGTGTCTCGATTGTTTCAGGCGGAGATGCGGAGGTGATCGCCAATGCGGAGGGGAACCGGACGACCCCGTCGGTTGTCGCGGTTACCGATAAGGGAGAACGGTTGGTGGGTCAGATTGCGAAACGACAGTCGATCACCAATCCAACCAATACGATTTACTCCATCAAGCGGCTTATGGGTCGGAAATTTGACTCCGAAGAGGTCAGCCGGGCCATCAGCCGATTGCCTTACAAGGTGGTTAAGGCGGGGAATAACGACGCGCATGTGGAGATTCAAGGAAAAATCTCGAGCCCGCCGGAAGTCTCCGCGATGATTCTGGAAAAATTGCGCCGGGACGCGGAGAACTTTTTGGGGGAAAAGGTCACCGAGGCGGTGATTACCGTTCCGGCCTATTTTGACGATAGCCAGCGACAGGCCACAAAAGATGCCGGCACCATCGCGGGACTCAATGTGCTGCGGATTATTAACGAACCGACGGCCGCCGCGTTGGCCTATGGCCTGGATAAGAAAAAAGATCAGAAGATCGCGGTCTATGACTTAGGCGGAGGCACGTTTGATATCTCCATTCTGGAAATTGGGGAGGGTGTGTTTGAGGTGAAATCAACCAACGGGGATACCTATCTCGGCGGTGATGATTTCGACATGGCCGTGCTCGATTGGCTCATTAGTGAATTTCAAAAGGAAAATGGCATTGACCTGAGAAAAGACCGGATGGCCTTGCAGCGCCTTCGAGAAGCGGCGGAAAAGGCGAAGATCGAACTCTCTTCCTCGCAGGAGACGGAGATCAATCTCCCCTTCATTACCGCGGATGCCACGGGGCCAAAGCACCTGGTTGTGAAAATGACGCGCGCGAAGCTCGAGCAGTTGGTGGACGATTTGATTCAAAGAACGATGGAACCGTGTAAAAAGGCGTTACAGGATGCCGGCGTCACCGTGGCCGATATCAATGAAGTGGTCATGGTGGGCGGGATGATCCGTATGCCCAAGGTACAGCAGGTGGTACGCGAGTTTTTCAAAAAGGAGCCGCATAAGGGTGTCAATCCGGATGAAGTCGTCGCGATGGGGGCTGCAATTCAGGCGGCCGTTTTGAAAGGGGATGTCAAAGATGTTCTCCTGCTCGATGTGACACCGCTTTCGCTTGGAATCGAGACACTGGGCGGTGTTTTTACCCGGATTATCGATCGAAATACCACGATTCCCACACGCAAAAGTCAGGTCTTCTCTACCGCGTCAGACAATCAAACCGCGGTCACCATTCGTGTCTTTCAGGGAGAACGAGAAATGGCCAATGACAATAAACTATTGGGCCAGTTTGACCTGGTGGGTATTCCTACGGCGCCGCGTGGCGTTCCCCAGATCGAAGTTTCGTTTGATATTGACGCAAACGGGATTGTCCATGTCTCGGCAAAAGATATGGCGACACAACGGGAACAGTCGATTCGGATTACCGCCTCATCCGGGCTCTCCAAGGAGGAGATTGATCGATTGGTCAAGGCCGGTCAGGCGCATGCCGCGGAAGATAAAGAAAAGAAGGCGTTGGTTGAGGCCCGAAATGAGGCCGACAACCTGATTTACAGCACCGAAAAAACGATGAGGGACTATAGCGAGCTTTCTCCCACGGAAAAGGTCTCCATTGAGGAAAAGATTGCCCAATGCAAAAAAGCCGTCGAGGGGGGCAGTCTGAAAGAGATTCAATCGGCGATTGCCGAGCTCTCAAAGGCGTCACACAAGCTGGCCGAGGCGATGTACAACAGGGC
>CAZSME010000137.1:0-3895 GCA_964607665.1 uncultured Nitrospirota bacterium
TTTGTCGTAGAGATGCGTGATTTTGTTTTGCAGACTGTACCGATCATCCGTTATACTTCACTCGAATTGATTAGGAAAAACCAACCGTGGCGACCGACCTTTCTGCGATTGTTCCTGTCCTGAACGAAGAGAAGCTCCTCCCCGCCTTTCTGCAACAATCCGATCATTGGCCTATCACCGAACTCATTATCATTGACGGAGGCAGCCAAGACCAAACGCAGGCTATCCTCCGTGCATGGCAAGAGGGACCCTCCTCCACAAGGCACCGCTTTTTTTTGACAACCGAAGCGGGCCGGGCAAAACAGATGAACAAAGGGGCCGAGGTTGCGGCCGGTTCGATGCTGCTTTTTCTCCATGCCGATTCGACCTTATCCCCCACAGGATTTGACGCGCTCTTCACCGCATTGCGGAACCCCCGCGTTGTCGGCGGGGCCTTTCGACTGCGGATCGACTCTCCATCGTTATTCTTAAAATCGGTTTCCAAGATGGCCAATCTACGATCTTCGTTGTTGGGCCTTCCCTACGGCGATCAGGGGATCTTTGTTCGAAAAGAGATTTTTGAAAAGATCGGCGGGTATGCCAACCTGCCTCTGATGGAAGATGTGGATTTCATCCACCGACTTAAACAACAGGGAAGACTGGTCTTGTTACAAGATAAGATCACGACCTCGGCCCGACGATGGGAACTCCCCGCGCAAGCCAATCCGTCGCAATGGAATCGGTGGAGGAAAAAGTATCTTACATCGATCCGAAATGTTATCCTGCTTCTCCTGTATCTCATGGGAGTGCACCCTAAAAAACTGGCCGAATGGTATAATTGACCCATGTTGGAATCAGACAGCAGATCAACGACGGCATCGGTTCAAGTGGGAGGGCTGTCCTGTGCCTCCTGCGTGGCTCGAATCGAAACGGCGCTCCATGCCTTACACGGCGTTCAAAGCGCGTCGGTCAATCTTCTTACCGGGTGGGTTCTGGTCGAGTACATTCCAACGGCAACCGATCTTAACAAAATAAAAGAAACGATTACCGGTCTCGGTTATCGTCCACTGGAGACTCAAAAAGAAGAGCCGACAACAATGACCGCCGCCGATCACCCTCTTACCGGGGAAAAGCCGGTCGTTCCAAAAATGTTTTTCGTGGCCCTTCTGCTGACCCTTCCGATATGGGGACTGATGCATTCCGATCAGATCGCCCTTCAGTTCTTACTGGCCACACCGATCCAGTTTTGGGCCGGTGCGGAATTTTATAAAAAGGCCTGGGCCGCGGCACGTCAGAAAACAGCCGACATGAATACCCTTATCGCCGTTGGGACATCCGCCGCTTACTTCTACAGCGTTGTGGTGACATTCCTGACCTTTTTTTCCGAATCCGGAGTGGGCAGACTCGGGACGGCGGTTTATTACGATACCTCGGCGACCATTATGACGTTCATCCTCCTCGGAAGGGCATTGGAAGAACGGGCCCGTAAAAAGGCGTCGGACGCCATTGTTAAGCTGATCGGAATGCAGCCTCACGTTGCCCGCCTGCTTGTTAATAATGAAGAAAGAACGGCGCCGATTGCCGCCGTAGAAAAAGGACAATCGTTGCTGATTAAACCGGGAGAAACGATTCCGGTGGACGGAGAGATTCTGGAAGGATATTCCTCGGTGGATGAGTCGATGATGACGGGGGAAAGCCTTCCCGCTGAAAAAATAAAGGGGAGTCGTGTCTTGGGAGGGACGCTCAATCAAACCGGCCGATTGGTCATTCGCGCAACAGAGGTGGGAGGAAAGACCGTTCTTTCACAAATGATCCGCCTCGTGGAAGAGGCACAAGGCTCAAAACCGGCCATCGCGCATCTCGCCGATAAAGTCGCCTCGTTCTTTGTCCCGATTGTCTTTGCGATCTCCGCGCTCTCCTTTGTGACATGGCTTCTCGTTGGGGGGACGTTGGCCGATGCATTATTTGCCGCCATCGCGGTACTCATTGTCGCCTGTCCTTGCGCGATTGGCCTGGCCACACCGGCTTCGGTCATGGTGGGCATTGGCCGAGGCGCCCAATTGGGCATATTAATTCGTAATGGGGAGACGCTCGAAAAGGGGTCTCAAATTAATACCGTTATCTTTGATAAAACCGGAACCTTGACCCACGGCAAACCGTACGTCACGCATCGGTTTTGGAAAGAACAGGATAGAATCGATCCCTCCAAAGGGCATCCCCTGTTTTATGCGGCTTCCGCCGAGTGGGGATCGGAACACCCTTTGGCACAGGCCATTATTCGGGCGGCAAAAGAAGAAGGTATCGCGCTCGCGACTCCAGAGCAATTTCAGGCGTACCCCGGAAAGGGGATTTACGCGAAAGTAAAACGAAAGGAGGTTCGCGTCGGCACCGCCGCATGGCTTGAAGAAAACGGGACCGATTGTAACGAATTTAAGAAAGAGGCGGAGCAATTAGAAGAGGAGGGGAAAACCACACTCTATCTTTCCGTAAACGGAACCGCGTTGGGACTCCTTGCCCTTTCCGATCGGGTAAAAGAAGAAGCGGACGAGACCATTCGAAAACTGAGTCGAATGGGGCTGGCCTTAATTCTCCTCACCGGCGATCGAAAAAAGGTCGCAAAGGCCATCGCCCTTCGGCTTTCTATTGATAATGAGATCGCTGAAGTCCTGCCGGCAGAAAAGGCGTTTCATGTTAAGAGACTACAAGAGCAGGGTAATCGGGTGGCCATGGTGGGGGATGGAATCAATGACGCACCCGCGTTAGCTCAGGCCGATTTGGGAATCGCCATCGGTACCGGCACCGATGTGGCGATCGCCGCGTCCGATATTACGCTGATGGGAGGACACCTCAAGGGCGTCGCAACCGCGATTGCCCTTTCAAAAGCCACGCTGCGGAACATCAAACAAAACCTCTTTTTTGCATTTATCTATAACCTGCTTCTAATTCCGATTGCCGCCGGCGTTCTCTATCCCGCCTTTGGAATACGCCTTTCGCCGATCCTGGCCGCGTTGGCAATGGCCCTCTCTTCGGTTTGCGTTGTAAGCAATGCGTTACGACTTCGGCGTTTTCAGCCGACGTAGTATGCTGTTATTAAAATAGCCTTACAATAAATCCCTGTCATTCCGGCAATCTTTAAGCCGGAATCCAGGGCAAAGCCATTACGGGCAACCCTGGATTCCGGCTAGAACCATGCCGGAATGACAGACTTTTTAATGTAAAGCTATTTTGCAAATTCTAACAGTAAATTATCCTATTTAAACTTTATCGCCATACCGGGTTTCAACCCCTGTTGCTTTGCGAACCCCGCAGCCGTTTCGATAACATACAGGGCCTGCCCTGATGGCCCATAATCGGGACACGGATCCCGTTCACAAGGGGGGAGATTCTCCGCAATATAGATGATCTCCTTTTTTTTATTCAGCCAGATCATATCCAGTGGGAATCGGCAGTTTTTCGTCCAAAACCGATGCGGGGCCTCAGCGGGGAAGATAAAAAGCATTCCCGTTCCATCGGGAAGGCGTTTACGAAACATTAAACCCATCTGACGCGCCTCCGGCGTATCGGCAATCTCGGCCTTAAGCTTGGACCCGTTTGGGAGGAGAACCGTTAGATATTTTTGGGATGGCTTTGATGCAAAGACAGCGGGAAGCTTAACAATAAGCAAAAACAGTAACAGGCATAATGCGATGAACTTCACAGGGATTTACGGGCGCTCCTAAAAACCTGTTGCGAAGACCCACTTTGTCATATCGACCGAAGGGAGATATCTCGTTTCGCCTTGTTTTAGAAAGATTTCTCGCTTTGCTCGAAATGACATTAGAGGCTGCATGTACAGTTTTTAGAGGCGCCCTTTACCATTTTAGTAAATTGATTTCATCCACATTCAGCACCGATCGGACGCGGAAAAGGGCAATCA
>CAZSME010000138.1:0-3848 GCA_964607665.1 uncultured Nitrospirota bacterium
CTGGAGGAAATACTGGTTGATAGCTGTCAGTTCGATCGACAGCGCGCTGTTTAATACACCAATAACGTTTGAGTCCGATTTCATATTAACCTCCTGGATGGATTAAATAAAAAGCTTCTTGTCTGCGGCAGAGTAAACCTAAAGGCAAATTATATCAATAAGAAAAATTACAAATTAAAGGGCCGAAGGAGTTATGGGGTTGGTGAGCCGAGATGCTTTGTTCTTTACGGAATCTTGGCGGAACACCACCGTGTGTGTTGCGACCAATTCAATCGTAACGCGCGATCCAATCGGATAGACCGACAACGCATGTTCGCTGCTGTGTACGATCTGTCCCGAGGGAAGCGAAACCGCGTAGAGATTTTCAGAGCCGCGAAACTGTTTTGACACGACCCGGGCCGTTCCGTGCGAATCGGGTATGATCTTAAGATCATCCGGCCGAACCATTACGACAATGGCATTTCCAATGGGGTATCCCATTCGATTCGGAAACCGGCCCACCTCGGTGTGGATTAGGCCATCGGATTTTGCTTCCGCTGGAATAAAATCTGCGGAGCCGACAAAGTCGGCCACAAACGGGGTTTGGGGAAGATGATAAATCGTCTCCGGTGTGTCGATCTGTTCCAATCGTCCGGCATGGAGTACGGCCACCTTATCGGCAATCGCGAACGCCTCATCATGATCGTGGGTGACAAGAATGGCGGTGATCCCCACCCGTTTTAAGATTGTATGAACCTCCTCACGCATCTTTGCGCGCATATCGGGATCGAGGTTGGAAAACGGTTCGTCCATAAGAAGCACAACCGGATTGGGGGCCAGCGCACGCGCCAACGCGACCCGCTGTTGTTGACCCCCGGAGAGTTCATGGGGATAACGCGACCCAAATCCTTCGAGAGAAACCAGCGAAAGCATTTCAGAAACTTTTTTATCCCGCTCCGACTTCTTGTAGCGATAAAGACCAAAGGCGATATTCGCATCGACAGTGAGATGGGGGAAAAGGCCTCCATCCTGAAAGACCATTCCGACCCGTCGATTTTCCGTTGGGACAAATCCTTCCGGCGAATTCATGAGGGCATCCCCTAATAGAACCCCCCCGGAATCGGGGGATTCAAACCCCGCGATTAAACGAAGCAGCGTCGTCTTACCGCTTCCGCTGGGGCCGAGCAGCGCGAGTACCTCTCCCTTTTCGACGGAGAACGAAATGTTGGAAACGGCGTGGAGCGGTGTGTTGGGATATCTCTTTGTGATATTCCGAAGTTCGATTAACGGCATTTTAAGCCCTTTTTGTCGCGGATTGCCGTGTTAAGAGGATTACCGGAATCAATCCCAACAGCACCAGTGTCAGGGCGGGAAGGGCGGCCTGATCCCATGCCCCCTCCGATGTAAACTGAAAAATTTGCGTGGCAAGGGTGTCCCATCCAAACGGCCGGGTCATCAACGTAATCGGCATCTCTTTCATCACATCAACAAAGACCAACAGGCTGCCGGCAAAAATGCCGCCTCGAACCAGGGGGATTTGTATCTTGCTCACAATCCGTAACGGTGTTGCGCCAAGACTGCGCGCTGCATCGTTCATATGCGGTGTCACGCGGTGCATCGCCGAATCAATCGGGTTATAGGCCAACACCATAAATCGAGAAAGATATCCCAACATCATGGCCAAAAGGGTGCCCGTAATAAAAAAACCGGTGGTGAGGCCAAGGCGGTGTTTGAATTGATGATCAATGAACGTGACCAGCATCATGCCGCCGACGGCCAAAATCGTTCCGGGGAGGGCATACCCTAATGTGGCAAATCGAATCAGGAATGCAGTTTTAACCCTGCGGGATATTCGGCCCGTGTAGACGAGTATCAAGGCGGACCCGGTGGTGAGGAGCGCGGCCCATGTGGCCAGCAGGATCGAACGATTTAGAAATCCAAAATAGCGGAGATCAAACGATGGTCCCAGACCGGCAGAGGCGGTTCTTAAAAGTTGCGTGACCGGAACGACAAATGCGAATAACAAAATGAAGGTGCAATAGGCCGACGCGGCGATGCCAGCTGTTCCGGCCAATGTCGTGCGAGCAGGAGGTGTCTGCTGTTTTTCGGCAGCGGTATAACGGCGGCGCTGTCGCGCCTTTTCTTCTAACAAGACCAGAACCAATACAAGAAAGACCAAAAGAGAAGAAAACTTTGCGGCGGCATTCAGCGAAAACATCGAAAACCACGCCTTGTAAATGATAGTCGTGAAGGTATCATAATTAAAAACAGAGACGGCGCCGAAATCGGAGAGGGTTTCCATCAAGACCAGCATGAGGCCGCCGATGATCGCGGGACGTGCCATCGGAAGAGCGACGTTCAAGAAGGTAGCGAACGGACGTTGTCCAAGCGATCGTGCGACCTCCATTGCCCGTACCCCCTGCGTTTGAAACCCGTTTCGCGCAAAGAGATAGACGTAAGGATAGAGGGCGAGCGTCATCACCAGAATAATCCCCCCTGCAGAACGAATCGGAGGAAGGAGGAGATTGCTGCCTTGTGCCCATAAGAACCCTTGAATGGGGCCCGTTCTATCGAAAAGGGAGATGCTGACAAAGGCAAGGACGTAGGTCGGAATCGAAAGCGGCAGGATCAGTGCCCAATCAAACAGCGACCGGCCGGGAAAGTCGAATGTCGTTGTGAAGTAGGCCAACGAGACCCCTAACGCGGTTGTTCCGATTCCCACCCCCAGAAGGAGCCAGACGGTATTGCCCAGCACGTCAATCAGTCCGGAGGTGGAAAGATGAATAAAAATCTCATCCACAGGTGTGAACCAGGAAGTAAGAATAACGAGCAGAGGCGCGGCCGTTAGGAAGAGAATTAAAAAGAGGGGAATCGGTTTAAGCCATCGGTTCATTTGTAGCCGGCCCGGTCCATCAGCTTGACCGCATCCACCTGAAGTCTTCCGGCAATATCCACGTTGATCGTGTCCTGCTTAAATGTGCCCCACTTCGCAACCGTCGGATGGGGCGCAACGCTTGGGTTGGCCGGATACTCCAGATTGACGTCGGCAAAAAGATTTTGTGCCTCTTTTGAAGAAAGCCATTCGAGAAATCGAACCGCCTCTTTTTCATGTTTTGTATGTTGAAGCACACCCGCGCCCGATATATTGACATGAACACCCCGATCGGTTTGATTGGGCCAGAAAAGGGCTAAGGGAAGGGTGGGGTTCTCCTTCATAAAACTGCCGTAGTAATAGGTGTTTACAATGCCGACGTCGCAGATCCCTGCTGCGATCGCTTTAATGACCTCGGTGTCATTCGAGAAGACATCGGTTGCGAGATTGTTCACCCAGGATCGGATCACCTTCTCCGTTGTCTCCATCCCCAGTGTAGAGATCATCGTGGCGGCCAAAGATTGGTTATAGACCTTTTTTGATGTTCGAAGACACAGCCGCTTTTTCCATTGGGGATCCCCCAGCGCCTCATAGGTTGAAAGTGTTTTTGAGTCAACGCGCTGGGTATGATAGACGATGGTTCGGGCCCGTACCGACAGACCAAACCAGCGATTGTTGGAATCGCGCAGGTGTGCCGGAATATTAGCGTTTAGGATCGGGGAGGAAACAGGCCGAAACAGTTGTTCTTCCGCCCCTTTCCAGAGCATACCGGCATCGACCGTGATGAAGAGATCAGCCGGGGAGGCGGCCCCCTCCGCAATAAGGCGTTGCAGGAGCGGCCCTTCCTTATCCGTAATAAACTTGATTGGGGTGCCCGTTTTCGCCGTATAGGCATCAAAAGCCGGTCGAATGAGCTGTTCCATTCGAGCGGAGTAGACCACCAGCCCTTCCGCTCGCACGGGAGAGACGAAAAGCAACAGCATGCCTAACGCGGTGA
>CAZSME010000139.1:0-3777 GCA_964607665.1 uncultured Nitrospirota bacterium
TTGGGGTACGATACGATTTCTCAAGTTTCGCGGCGTTAAAAACAGAATACCGGAATCAGCTTCGCTTTGATGGCGAAGACGCGGAGGGTTATTTTTTACAAGTGAGCTTCACCTTTTAATGTTGATGGGTGAATCAGGATGAAACGGTTCTTTTTATTGGATCGATTGGCCTCCCTTGTTATCGCGGGGGTTTCCTTTGTTGTCCTTTCTTTGGCTCCAGGTAATGTCTGGGGGCAAGGCATTGCGGTTATCGTTCATCCGGCAACTCCGGTAGACAGTATGAGTCTGTCGGAGCTGCGCCACTTTTTTATGGGGGATTGGTTGTTTTGGTCTTCCCGTGTTCGCGTGACAATTTTGAATCCGGCGCCCAACTCGCCGGAACGCACCGCATTGCTCAAAACTGTTTTTGAGATGAGCGAATCCCAGTTTTCCCAATATTGGATTGGGAAAGTCTTTCAGGGAGATTTGTCGGGAAGCCCCAAAACCGTCTCATCCAGCGAGATGGCGATGGCACTGGTTGAAAAAATCCCCGGCGCGATTGCGATTGTGAGCGCCTCGCGCATACCGGAGGGGGTTAAAGTCCTCAAGATCAACGGGCGCTTGCCTTCTGAACCGGGCTATCCATTCCCCTAATGACAATTCGGCGATGGTTATTCCTATCCTTTCTTGTCCTGCTTCTTTTGTTTGGCTTAAACCTGCTGGTCTATTTTATAAGCAATCAGGTCCGAAAGTCGGCCATTGAAGATTTAACACAGGCCCTGTCTCGTCAGATTCGTATTTCTCCCATTCAGAACCAACTTAATAATTTAAAGCGGCATACCACGTTGTTGAGCCAGATTAATGCGCCAACATCGGCGATCGCGCCGGATGAGTTGCGCTTTCTTACCGGCCAACTTGAGAGCATCAAAAAGGAGATCGAGGGTCTGCCCGATCCGGTTGATCCCCGAATACAGATAGAGCAGAACGCCCTTATAACAGACTACCGTGAGCTCGCCCGGCTCTGGCGTTTTTTTTACGAGAATTTTGGTGTGCATCATGCCGATGCTATTCTGGTCTTGGCAACCCAGGCCGATCCATTAAGTCAACGTCTTTCTCTTGCGTTGGTCGCAATACAGGAAGGTGAAAAGGAGCGTGCCCGTGTCGCGACAGAACGCCTTGAGGAGGTGACCCGGCGAACCAACATCATTACACTTCTCTTTTTTGGACTTTCTATGTTTTTGGCGATCCTTTTGGCCATCAATCTTTCGGGGTATCTCATTCAGAGACTGGAGGAGCTAATGGAGGGCACCGCGTTGATTGGCCGTGGCGATTTAACGCATCGCATTACGTTGAAGACCCCTGACGAACTGGGCCAGGTCGCCCAGTCGTTTAATGAAATGACCGAAAACCTGAGCATCGCCCGAGCCCGGTTAACCCAGGTGAATCAGGAGTTAGAAGCCTTCAGCTCGGCCGTTTCGCATGACCTGCGGGCGCCACTGCGCCGATTGAATAGTTTTAACGATGCCTTTCTTAAACAATATGGCGATCAATTGGACGAGGAAGGCAAACGCTATATCCTCAAAACAAGATCATCGGTAAAGCAGATGGAGGAAATTATCGAGGGCTTACTCATGTTGTCGAGGGTTACGCGGTACGAATTGCACTATCAACAGTTGAATTTAAGAGAGATCGCCTATCCTATTGCAGAGAGGCTTAAAGAGGCCCATCCGAATCGGAAGGCCACGTTTATCATTGACGATGTGAAGGGGGCGTTGGTCGTTTATGGCGATCAACGTTTGTTGACGGCCGCACTTGAAAATCTCTTGAATAATGCCTGGAAATTTACCGGAAAAAAGGAAAACGCGCAAATTACGCTGGGTCACACCCTCTTCAATAAACAGAAAACGTTTTTTGTGCGAGATAATGGCGCCGGGTTTGATATGGCCTATGTCTCAAAACTGTTTGGCGCGTTTGAACGGCTGCACAGCGGCGCGGAGTTTGAGGGACATGGGATTGGACTGGTCACAGTCAAGCGGATCATCGAGCGTCACGGGGGACAGATATGGGCGGAAGGGGAGGTCGACCACGGGGCCACCTTCTATTTTACCATTCCGACTATTGATCCCTCTCGGCCCGAGCCATGAGGTCATTGATGGAACAGGGATAAAGCGGATCGTACCGTGCGATACCGATACGGACGATCAACGGGTTGGTCCTGTTGAGATTATGCGCCTCAATCATTTTCCGGAGGTTATCCATTACGGTGCTTGTATACGTGCCTTCCGGATCAAAGGCGAGGACCGAAAACCGATCCTCGCCTATTCGTCCGATGATATCCGATTCACGAAAGACCTTTTTAAGGATATCCGCCATCCGAATCCGTCTCTCCTCCGCATCCGGTGCAGAGGAACTTCCCTTCATTCCCTCGATAGCGATGGCGATGACTATAATCGGTACCCAGAGCTGGTTTCCCACGTTTAATTGATGCCGTGCCAGGGTCATAAATCCAAGGGAATCGTAAAGACCGGTTTGCGGATCGGTCAAGATCACCGGCGGGGAAACAGGACGCGGCGGAGGGGGGGGAGGAAGAGGGGCTGTGGGTGGTTCTTGCTCCACGGCCAGCCGGTGTCGCTCGATAGCATGCCGGACAAGACGCTTTAACAAGGCGCCACTGGCCTCCCCCTTGATCAGATACTCCTGCGCGCCGCGCCGAATGACCGAAAGGCCGATCTCAATATCTTGCGTCGAACCGGTACCGCCGGTGAGCACGATAATAGGCGTTTGATGCGCATGCTTTTTTACGGTATCGATCCCTTCCTCCCCTCGACTATCGGGCAAAAAGAGATCCAGTAAGACGATATCAATGCCTCCCTGATCCAGTATTTTTAGCCCCGAAGCGAGGCTTTCCGCATGCACGACTTCGAATCGTCCAAACGTATCCGGTTCAAGCAACCGGCGTTCGATATAGGCATCTTCCAGTTGATCTTCAATAATAAGGACTTGAATCGGCTTGTTTGGCATACTTTTCTATGACCGTTAGACCTCTTTGGGCGGCCTGTTCACTGCAGGGCTAGTATGGACATTTTGACATCGAATGTCTATATCCATAATAATGCCGCATGGTTGAAAATGGAACAGTTCCGTGGACGAGAATCGATTTCGTCCTCCTCGATTTGGATGGAACCCTGCTGGATAAGCATTTTGATGATTACTTCTGGGAAGAGTTTCTGCCTCAAAACTATGCCGATCTTCGAGGCATCCCTTTTGATGAGGCGAGCGCGACGCTTCGCGCGGCCTATAAAGAACACGAGGGGAAACTGATCTGGACCGATCTGTATTACTGGTCGAATCGATTCGGTCTGGATATTCCGCGCTTAAAGGAGTCGATTGCGGATCGGGTGCGGGTGCATGACGGTGTTCTGCCGTTTCTTCAAGCCCTCAAACAGAGGGGCACGCCGATTGTGCTTCTCACCAACGCGCATTCCACGGCCGTTCAGATTAAACTGGCGAAGACCCCGCTGACGCCTTACTTCAACGATATGATCTCTGCCGATCAGGTCGGCTTTCCAAAGGAGGAGATCGGGTTTTGGGAGAAGGCCCGGCAGCGCTTTAACTTTAATAAAGAACGATCGTTATTCGTTGATGATAATGAAACGGTTCTTAAAACGGCCCAGGCGTTTGGGATAAAACATCTTTTGTATAAAGCGTATGCCTCCAGTCAGATTCCTCCAAAAGATTCAAAACAATTTCCTTCTATCCACTCTTTTTCTGAAACAATGCCCGCCATAGGATAGAGAA
>CAZSME010000140.1:0-3740 GCA_964607665.1 uncultured Nitrospirota bacterium
CGAAAACAGACATCGTTCGGTACATACCTCCGGCACCCCGGAAGGACACCCCTAACCTTGGTATCCATACTATTTGACAATCTCGCCCTCCTCTCTGTATCGTTGTCCCCTTCGCCGAGATAGCTCAGTCGGTAGAGCAGAGGCCTGAAAAGCCTTGTGTCGGCAGTTCGATTCTGCCTCTCGGCACAGTTTTTATTCATTGTGGTCGATCCGGTTTTGATGTAAAATAATAGAGAGAGGGGATGTCATATTTCCCTCCTTAACATAATAAAAGGAAACGAAAATGAAACAAAAGATACTACCGTTTTTAATGCTGGCCCTTTTAGGGGCTTTCCCATTGATCAACGCGGATTGGGCCAACGCGGGTTCTAATGACCAAGGAATAAAACGATTAGAGGAGACGCAGGCCGTTATTATTGATCTTGCCGATCGGGTCACCCCCAGTGTTGTAAACATCTCTTCGGGTGATTTTCCACACTCTTCGCGACGGCCCAGTGAACGCCGAGAAGATCGTTCCCCCTCCCCTCCCGGTTCCGGCTCCGGCGTCATTATCGATAAAAAAGGGTTTATCGTCACCAACAACCACGTCGTTGGTGACGCAAACGAGGTGGAAGTCCGTCTTTCCGATAAGACAAAATTCACCGGTAAGGTCATCGGAAAAGACCCCGATACCGATCTTGCGGTGATTAAAATCGACTCCGAAAAAGATTTGCCATTTGTTCCCATCGGCGATTCAAAAAACGTGAAAGTTGGACAGTGGGTGATGGCCGTTGGAAATCCGTTTGGGCTGGATCGAACGGTGACGATTGGCATCGTGAGCGGATTGGGCCGGGAGAATGTGAACCTTTCCCGTTACGAAGACTTTATTCAAACCGATGCCTCGATTAATCCGGGCAATTCCGGCGGCCCGCTTTTTAATCTTCATGGCGAGGTCATCGGTATCAACACCGCGATCATCAATGTTGCCCAGGGGATAGGCTTTGCGATACCGGCCAACATGGTTCAAACCATTGTGAGTCAGCTGATGAGTTCGGGGAAAGTTGTGCGCGGTTGGCTCGGAGTCGGCATTCAACCGTTAACGGAAGAGTTAGCCAAAAAATTTGGCGTAAAGGAGGGCGATGGGGTTTTAGTCAATGAGGTTTTTGAGGGCAATCCGGCCTATGAAGGCGGTATGCAGCCGGGCGATATCATCCTAAAGGTGGATGATCAGGTCGTGGAAACGCCCAACAGTCTGGCCCGCGTCATCGCCGGTTTTATCCCTGGACAGAAGGTTCGCATTGAATTGATGCGAAATGGGAAAAAGGAACAGCTGACATTGGCATTGGGAGAAAAAAAAGATGGGGCCATTACCGCGGCCCTTCCAAAACTGCCGGAGCCCTTTCTGGGACTGACGGTTGAAATGCTGACCCCAGAGATGATGGAGAAGTTTGATATTAAAGAGGAGAAGGCGGGCGTCGTTGTTACCGATGTAAAACAGGGGTCCCCGTCTGAATCCGGCGGCTTAAAGCCGGGTGATCTGATTAAGGAGATTGAAGGCAAAGCGATCACGAACCTGGACGATTTTAAAATGGCCTCTGAGAAAGTAGAAAAGACCGGAACTGTTCTCTTTCGAGTCAGCCGAAAAGACCGGGCCTTCTTTATCGTGCTAAATCAACCAACGGAGTAGCCTTCTCCTGTGGGGTCATTCTTGATGCCCCCGCCCGCTTTTAACAACCCCCCGCACCCCCTTTGGTAATGGGGAATCCCTTCAAGCGAAATGGAGCGGAAGCGAGACGGTCATGGTTGTCCCTTTTCCCAGGCTTGATCTCACCTGAATCGACCCGCCATGTTTTTTTACGATTTCCCGGCACATCATTAAACCCAATCCCGTCCCCTCCTCCTTTGTCGTAAAAAAGGGTTCGAACAGTTGGTCAATATGCTCCGGCGATATGCCCGTCCCCGTATCTTCAATGACAATATGAATGGAAGACGGGTCTCCTTTTTGATGCGATGTTGTAATTCGAATCGAGCCTTGTTGTGTTGCTTGAATCGCGTTCAGAAGCAGGTTAACAAAAACCTGCCGAATTTTCCCAGAATCGATCCTGCATGTCGGAAGATCCGGGTCGAAATCACAAACGACGGAAAGTCCTTTTTTCTGCGCCGTGTTTCCCATTAAGAGAAGGGTTTCTCGCAGGAGGGTATTCATATCGGTCTCACAGAACTCAAATCGATTCAGTCCCTCTGTCTTGGCCGATATCGAGTAATTCAGCAGATCGTTCGTCATTTTTTGAATCTGCTTTGTTTCCGTCAATGCCACGCTATAAAATGTATTCCAGAATTCGGTGTCCGGTTCTTTAGTCGTTTGTTTCTCAGGGATCAGCATCAAAAAGGTATTCACCGCGACCAGCGAGTTATTGATATCATGCGCCATGCCCGCTAACAAGGTGCCCATCGAGGCCAGTCGTTGCATCTTTTCCGCCTTTTTAATCAGCGCAATCTGTTCCAGATAAAAGCGGTCTCTCTCTTTGATCAGGTGGTATCGCTCGATTCCTTGCATAATCTCCCGTTTCAGAATCCGGTCATCATACGGTTTGGTCAGATACCGATGGATATTCCCTTTATTAACCGCATCGGTCAGTAAAGAAATGTCCGTATACGCCGTCACGAGGATACTAATGATTTCGGGGCGTTCTCGAGAAATTTGTGTTAAGAGTTCAAGCCCGTTCATCCTCGGCATTCTCTGATCGGATATCAGGATCGCAATTTCTGGATGGGCCTTAACGACGTCCAACGCCTCTTCTCCATCCTGTGCCATGTAGAGGGTGAAGTCGCGTTTAAAGAGGCGCTCAAAGGTCATTCGAGCGAGCTGTTCATCGTCCACAAACAGGACGGGATAGTCTTTATAGGGGCATCGTTCCAGCATCGCGTAGCATGCGTCCAACGTGTTCTGGATCGGCAGAAGCGTTCCCGATCTGTTTCACGAGAGCAGGGAACAGATAGGATCGCCCATCAGGTTCTTCTTTTGAGGTCTAAGATCACGGATTTTGCGATCTCTTTTAGCGCCTCAAAAACCCCTTTCCCCGTTGACGCAATCCCCTCAAAATAGGGAACATGCCTCGGGTTTAGAACCTGATTCATCTCTGGAATCGATACGATATTCGGAATATCCCGCTTGTTGTACTGGATGGCAAGTGGAATCGTATCGTAATCCAGATAATGCTCTTTCAGATTTTTTCTTAGGTTCTCCGCGCTCTCGATATTCGCCTCCATTCGCTCAACTTGCGAGTCGGCAATGAATACGACGCCGTCCGCACCGCGTAAGATCAACTTCCGGCTGGCATCGTAAAAGACCTGACCGGGAACGGTATAGAGGTGGAAACGAATCTTAAAATTATTAATCGTTCCCATCGAGAGGGGAAGAAAATCAAAAAAGAGGGTGCGCTCGGTTTCCGTCGCCAGCGAGATCATCTTGCCCTTATTTTCGGGTGAGGTCCGTTTGTAGATGTAATTCAGGTTCGTGGTTTTTCCGCAGAGGCCGGGCCCGTAATATACAATCTTACAGTTGATCTCTTTTTCGGAATAATTAATAAATGACATTAGAATCTTTGTCGATGATATCTACGTTTTTTGTGCAGATAACCTCTAATACGTTATCTTGCCCACCGCGACTAACAGGAGCGGTACGCTCGCGGGCGGCCGAGCCGCCTAACCAAATAACTGTTCAATATCGCTCTCCGTAATGGCCGCGAATGGAGAGCGGG
>CAZSME010000141.1:0-3730 GCA_964607665.1 uncultured Nitrospirota bacterium
GAGCAGTGGGTGAATGAGGGGGCTCAAAAGTAAAGTAAGATGAACGCCAGTGTCCTGCTTTCAAAATAGCTTTACATTAAAAATGTCTGTCATTCCGGCATGGTTCTAGCCGGAATCCAGAACTGTCCGTCATGGCTGAACCCTGGATTCCGGCTTAAAAATTGCCGGAATGACGGGTAGGTCACTTAATAGGCTCGGGCGATGATATAGAGCGCAACGGCTAGGGCCAATAGCAGCGCGCCAATCAGTTTCCAGATCGCGCGCACCCAGCCGATTGGCGTAAATCCACGATCAACATAGCGCAGGATATAGGCATACGCAATGACCGACTGCGCGGAGCCGATATGGGTCAACGATCCGCCGGTGGCATATCCGGCGATCTGGGCCGCCGCGAAAAGAAACAGGTCGGGCATCCCCTCAATCGCACGCGATGCAAAGTCGGCCACGACATTATTATCCAGCATCGCCGACAACATCGCGGAACCAACCAGTTGAACAGCCGCCACATCAGCAGCACCCACTCGAATAACCCCATCTGCAATCGCCATTTTCAAATAATCAAAAAATCCAACCGATCCCAACATCGTAATCGACAAGAAAAGCGGAAAAAGAAACAGGTACTCTTTGTACTCATGAACGCCGTCATCGATGATTCTCTTTTGTATCTTCCCCTCCGCTCGCATTCCAATAAACGCGACAAGAAACCCCACGGTGGAAGAAAGGAAAAGGGGGATTCGATGGTGAACCGCGTGCCCAATCAGCAATAGAATAAACGGGATAAACGCAATCTTTCCCCAACGGGCTGCGGCCATGCGCGTTTGCATAATGGTCTGAAGTTTGGCTAGCACACTCTGGAATATCTCGATCTTGGGTTCCGGATAATCCTCCCCGGCCCGGGATAGGTAATAGTTGTATGTCGGTGTAATCCATTCGGGGCCCAGGAAGTCGTTAATCCATTCTCGAACAATCGCCTCTTCGACTTCCGCCAAGATCATCGCCTCAATCGGATGATGCCCGGCGTGATAGAAACCCCATACCGCCTCTCTTCTTCCACCCAGACGGTTTTCATACGTCTGAAGCATCTCGTCTAATTCCATGACACGGCCGAGACGTGAGACCTGGTGGAAACGAATATCGGCGATATGCTGTTCTAAAATATCCAGCTCGGTCATTGCGATTTTATGAGATTTTAATCTTCGATAAAGAAACCCAACCACGATAAGAAATGAAAGCACGGCCAACGGCAGTGTGTAATGGAGGAAAAATGCGTCGGGAAGATTCAAGTTCGATTTCATGATCAGGTTCGGTGGCTCTCCGTACGCCAGCCACATCCCGCAGACGGTTGTTACCACAACGGAGACCATGACTAAAAATCGCACATCTTCCGAAGGAACCTTGGCCATAATCAGGATGAAAACGAGGACACGGATCGTCAGCCCGATCATCGAAACGCCATCCATAATACCCGACGCGATCGAGACGAGCGCCAGGATGATAACAACGGTCTTGAAAATCTGTCCGCGGGTTCGGGTCAGGATCTGAATGCTAATCGCTTCCAACATCCGGGTCTGGGCAATCACGCTGACAAAAAAAGTCAGGCCCAGGATAAACAGCATCGTATCAAGATGCATCAGCCTTTCCAGATAGGAAAGCGAAAAAAGCCGGGGGAACGTACTCGATAGGAAGGCGCCCAACCCGTCCAACTGAATGGTCTTTTGGATGGGCGAGTGCGGATAGAAGGTGGCAAAGATGATGATCAGCGCCCCATAGGTCAGGGCGTTGTTACTCATCCGGTAGCGGATCGAACCAAACAGGAAAAGGGCCCCGATGGTTAGAAAAAACTCCAGGGCAATGACAATGGGCGGGAGGGGGAAAGGAAGGGCCCCGATCAGAAGCGCAACGAAGAGGCACCCCGCGAGCACCCATCGCGAGGGGATTTCAATAACATTGCGATCATCCAATAAGGGCCCTGTCCTCTGCGCGGAACTACAGAGCCGCTTCGCCGGTCTCTCCGGTGCGAATGCGAACCGCTTCGTTAAGCTGCGTCACGAAAATCTTTCCATCACCAATACTGCCGGTTTTCGCGGCGGCAACCAGCGCGCCAACGACTTTCGATTCATTGCTGTCCGGAATGACCAGCTCTATCTTTACCTTGGGGACAAACTCGATCTTGTACTCGGCCCCACGGTAGGTCTCTTTGTGCCCCTTTTGTCGGCCAAACCCTTTCACCTCCGACACGGTCATCCCCGAAACGCCAACGGCAACCAATGCCTCTCGCACTTCATCCAGCTTAAACGGTTTGACAATGGCCTCTATTTTTTTCATGGTCTCTCCTCTTTTTGTTGTCTACGATTATGTATCGCTTTTGAGAACAAGCCTCTATCTGCTTCTACCTTCGCGATCCGCCTGACAAAATGGAAGTGACCGCAAAGTCTGGGTAAGCCGATTGACCATGTTCGCCCACATCCAGTCCCTGTAGCTCTTCTTCTTCACTCACGCGAAGACCCCAAATGGCCCGAATCGCCACCCAGAAGATGCAGGAAGCGATAAACACGAAAACGCCAACGGCGAGAACACCGATCAGTTGGTTCATTAACAGCGCAACGCCGCCGCCGAAGAAAAGGCCATTCCCTGTCGCAACGCCGGTGATGCCGTCCTGCGCGAAGAGCCCAACACAGAGGGTTCCGAACACCCCGCAGACCAGATGAACCGCAAGCGCGCCGACGGGATCATCCACCTTCACCTTGTCGAATCCCATCACGGCCAGTACAACGAGAACGCCGGCGATTAAGCCAATAATAAAAGAGCTCCCCACGGAGACAAACGCGCACGGGGCGGTGACGGCCACCAGGCCCGCGAGCAATCCATTGATCGACATCCCGAGATCGGGCTTGCCGGTGAGTCCCCACGACGTAAAGGTCGCCGCCAAAAGACCCGCGGCGGCAGCCGTGTTGGTCGTGATCACAATATGCGCGATGGCGCTCGCGCCCGCGCCCATCGTGCTGCCCGGATTAAATCCGAACCAGCCAAGCCAAAGGACAATCGCCCCAATCGTTGCGGTGGACATATTGTGGCCCGGAATCGCATTGACCCGGCCATCTGCCGCGTACTTTCCGATCCGGGGTCCAAGGATGATCGCGCCGGACAACGCGGCCCAGCCCCCCACCGAATGAACAACCGTGGAGCCGGCAAAATCCCACATCCCTAACTTTGCCAACCATCCCCCTCCCCAAATCCAATGTCCCACGATCGGATAAATAATCCCAACGAGTAAGAACGAGAAGACGATAAACGAGATATATTTGATCCGCTCTGCCACCGCGCCGGAGACGATGGTCGCGGCGGTCCCGGCAAAGACTAACTGGAAGAAAAACTTGGCAAGCAATGGAACCGATGTCCAGTTCATTGACGAGTAAACGCCCTGATAGGCATCTCCCGTTGCAGGAGAGTTATCTGCGCCACCTAAGAACAAGAGTCCTTGCATCCCCATAAAGGGGTTCCCGTCGCCAAACATGAGTCCCCATCCGAGGACCCAAAACGAAATCGAGGAAACCGCGAAGACGATGAAGTTTTTGGAAAGGATGTTCACCGTGTTCTTGGAACGACAGAATCCCGACTCCACCATTGCGAAACCGAGGTTCATGAAAAAGACGAGAAAGGCGGTCATTAGTGTCCAGACCGTATCGGCCATAATCTTCAGCTCGGCCGTGGAGGGCCCGGTACTGGCGGC
>CAZSME010000142.1:0-3704 GCA_964607665.1 uncultured Nitrospirota bacterium
TTTCATCGGGAGAGTTTCGATTTGATCGACCACCATGTAGGCCACGTTGCCGTACATGCCGGGTAAATATTCCGCCCCTTCCCGATCGACCGTAATACAGAACGGGTGTATCCCCAGTCGGCGGGTCTCCTGAAGCGCCATCCGCGTATCGGCAACGGCGTACGAACCGGCGTACTGATCGTCCAACGGCTTTCCATCCGATAGCAATATCAATATCCGTGTCCGGGCCGTCTCGCAAGAAAGCTTTGCAGTGGCATGGCGGATGGCTGCCCCATCCCGATTTTGCCCCAACGAATGGATCTCAGAAATGCGAAGATCAATCTCTCTTGTATAACGGTCCTGAAACTCTTTCAAGATATAAAAATCAACGGCATCGTGCCCATTTCCCGAAAAGCCATAAAGGGCAAACCGGTCTCCTACCGCGTCAATCGCATGAGAAAGCAGAATCATCGCCTCTTTTTCGATTTGCAAAATTGACTTTCCAGAAGGGAGACGCTGCGCCGTCGAGCCGCTCATATCGACGAGGAACGCCAACGCGACACTCCGCTCTTTTTTTTCTCTTCGCATATAGACTCGATCGGATGGTGATCGCGATGAGAGTCGCTCGACCTGATTTTCAAGAAGACGATCCCAATCCAGTTGATCCCCCTCATGCTGCCCTTTTATCCAAACCGATTCCTGCGGGGCAAGATATTGGAACGCCCTTCGAATCGACTTGATTGTTCCGCCATATTCCGAAAGGACTTGTTCCGAAAACGCTTCCGCTTTTTCTATTGCATTGAGTGACTCGTTCTTGTTCTCTTTAACGTGACAGAAGCCGGGCCGATAATCGTCGGCCTTGCAGTCCCATTCGTCATACGTGGCATCCGTGTCTTCGGGCAGACTGTTTCCTTTGTGGGTTGTCGATGAATTCGCATCTTCTGGCGTAACGGCTTCTTCATGAACCTCGATTGTGCCGGCCGGCGTTTTTATTGTAGATGGCGCATGGTCTTGAGACGGTACGAGATTGCTTCCTTTAATCTCTTTGAGGAGCAGGCCCCGGTCCCGGGGGATAACCCGTTTGGGATCAATCGCCCCTCGGATAGACGGCTTGATCTTCCCGGATTCGGTCCCCGCGCCGCGTATCGGCTCGCCTTCCCCCTCAAGCGGCTCCATCGGCTTTGTGATTTCAGGCGGAGCAGGATTTTTATCATCCAGCAGATCATAGACGGAAACAGCCGCTTTCATCGAACGGGCAACGGTGGCATGGGGGTCCTGCACCGCGCCTAAAATTCGGCAGGCCTCAAAAACGATTGGCGTCAGGCCCGGCAAAATCGGCTCTTTTGTCTTTCCCGACAGCGAAATCTGTAAGAGGATCTCAGTGACCACTCGGCGGGATAGAGCCGCTTCATCATCCCCCTGTCGCACGAGCGTGGAAAGAAGGGGACGGCTTGCCAGTTCGCTCTCGCGCATTTTTATCAAGGGGGTTTTTAATCCCGGATATTCGTCTCGAAGAAGAAATTCGACGCGTGATCCTTCCGCGATATCGAAAAGCGCTTTAATAAAGTTGGGTTTAGGGAACAGGTTAAAGAAGTCGGGCAGGGTAGGGGAGTCCGTGCTGTTCCCGACCGATTGATATTTTTCCTGAAGCGATTTAATCAGATCCGCAATCTCTTCCGGTTTCGGTGCAAAGGTTCCAAACTCAAGATATCCCGCTTGAAATGCGGTTGCGAGTTTATACCATTCAAAATTCTGGGCGTTTTCTTCAAAGAGGGCAATATGAGGCGGAAGATAGATTGTCTCGCCATCGGTGATGGGGGCCTCTTCTCCCAAATCGGTTGTGGGCCGTATCTTAACCGGACGACCACAAAGCGCCTCGGCAAACAGTTGAAGCGTCTTGATATGAACCGATAGAAACGCGCCCCCTTTGCGTTGATGGATCGCCTCTTTTGCGGCCTTTGATTCTAACGTGAAATATCCGGTTGCCCTCCCCATTTTTAAAAGGGTGATCCCGTGATCGATCCATTCCAACAACGCATCGGCCGGAACCGCTTTTACAATTTTGGGGCTGTTTAGAAGCAGCTCTTTTGCCGTGTTGATCTCAACCTGGGCCACCTCTAATGCTTTTTTGAGCAGAAGGTGCGCGAGCGACGATGGGATCGTCGGAAGAATGTTCGCAGACTCCTTGAAAAGGTTTAGCGCCTCCTCCGGGGATTGCCCGGCGACCTCACTGATCAAAGAAAGAAGAGGCCGGGCAAGATCGGCATTGATTTTGGAAAGGATTTCCGCCGATGTTCGAATAAAGGTGATTGCGAAAAACAGTTTCGATTCCGACAGTGTTTTTGCAACCGTAAACCAGGAAGGCAGCAGCGTGATCGGAACGGTTCTCAAAAGAGTGGGGGTGATCCTGAAATATTCTACTGCGAGGGTATAGTCGGACAGTTCAAACCCATATTCCGCCCAGACGTGCAGCGCGTCGGGGTCGGTTGTGATTTCCAACAGAAACGTTGGGGCCTGCCGGTAATATTCGAGTGACAGGTTCGGATTTCGATCCGCCAACGCGATCCCCAATCGAATAAAAACCTCGCGTGCCGGCCGATCCGAAATTTTCGATAACAGGGTTGGGCCTTCCCGGAAATAGCGCATGCCCAGTGCCGAAGCATGTTGGGCGATTCGAATCCCCATCCCCACCCATCCCGAAAGCTCGTCCGGTGCGATTCGTTTTAGAACCTCCGGCAGAACACCGAAATATTCGATGGCCGCTTTTTTGGAAAAATCGGACAGGATCAAGCCGGCGTCCGCGGCCTCTTTTTGCGTGGCGAGGGGGAGGGACGCGAGCGGCGTGATGATCGATTCAACCTCATCCACGGGCAGTGCGGTGAGGAGGAGGGTCCGTATCGATTGGAGCGGGCCGGTCATGATTCGAAGAAGGCGCGGGCGATTTCGTTCAGACTCTTTCGCATCTCGGGGTCGTCGGTCATCGTATCGACGATGGCGGCTTCCGCCGCGCGCCGAGGCCCGATCCCCTGTTGAATCAGCTGACCCGCGTAAATCAGCAGCCGGGTGCTGACCCCTTCTTCGAGGCCGTGATTTTTAAGATGGCGAATCTTTTGGCCGATGCCGACCAGCCGTTTCGCCGTTTCAATCGGAACGGCCGCTTCGCGGGAGACGATCTCGGTTTCGATGCCGGTGGGCGGATAGTCGAACTCGAGTCCGATAAACCGTTGTCGCGTGCTCTGCTTTAAATCTTTCAGCGCCGATTGATAGCCCGGGTTATAAGAGATCACCAGCATGAAGTCGGATGATGCGGGGAGTATCTCACCCCGTTTTTCGATCGGCAGGATGCGTCGATCGTCGGTCAATGGGTGAATGACGACGGTGGTATCTTTCCGGGCCTCGACGATTTCATCGAGGTAACAGATCGCCCCATGCCGGACGGCCAATGAGAGGGGGCCATCCGACCAGACCGTCTCGTTCCCCTTTAATAAAAATCGCCCGACGAGATCGGACGCGGTTAAGTCTTCATGACAGGCCACCGTGATTAATGGTTTTTTGAGGAGATAGGCCATGTGGGCCACGAAGCGGCTCTTTCCGCAGCCGGTTGGCCCTTTCAACAACACCGGGCGATGTGACTCCGACGCGGCCTTGAAGATCGCCTCTTCTTGTCCGATCGGCTGATAGTACGGCTTCTCTTTTATATAAAACGATTCCAACGGATGAGACAT
>CAZSME010000143.1:0-3702 GCA_964607665.1 uncultured Nitrospirota bacterium
TGGCCGGCGCTGATATAGTAGTGGGCCTCTTTTTCGGCCTCGATGGGAGAATCAATCGGCCAGGCCACATCCACTCGGAAGATCGCCGGCGTAATCCCAAACGAATCGGCAAACCAACGGATACCGATACCAACGTCCGACTTGTATTCGGGAAGATTAAACACCTCCGAGCCATCTGCAACCTGACCCCAATCCGAGAAAAAGGCCCCCTGTAAGGTGTGGGTCAATGCCAGGCCCGAAAGGTTGATATCGGTTTCATAGACAAGCGGAAAGCGATACTCCAGCGAAAGTAAGCTGATGTTATCCCCTTCAAAACGTAACGGGGTGTAGCCGCGTATTCCATCTTCTCCTCCCAGGAAAAACCGGTTCTGTGGAAAAAGCTCGCCCGAGGAAAACCCGGTTAAAAATCGGGTACTGATTTCGTGATAGTTTGAGAAGGGGAACAGCCGCCTTAAATCAAGCTGTACACTCCTCAATGAATCATCGGCCTCGTTGCCGGCAACCCCCCGATCATATCCAAAGGAGATATTCATGTTCGGATACTGGCCGGTTAACCACCCAATATAGTTCGTGATCATCGGGATATTCGGATAGCGCAACGCATAAGAGAAATGGAGGGTGCCCGCAGGCTCATCCTGTGTCATATCCGTCAGTGCGCGAGGGACGCGATACGAAAGGCCCGTAGTGAGTTGATGTTTGTTTCGCAACGTCCGTTTATACTGAACAAGACCCATGTCCCTCTGTTCGGAATGAAAAAACTCGGTTCCAATTTGATACGTCGCGTCATAGACCGGTTGAAACAGAAGTCCGATATCGTAATTTAAAAAGTCGGTGTTGGGGTTATATCCAATGCCATAACGATTCAAAAGCGTTTTCCATGCCCTCGGATCGCGATTATTTCCACGGCGTCGATCGGACGTTTCTTCTTTTGGGTCCACCTCCACAACAGCAACAGGGGAAGGGGTCACGACAGTCGTTTCATATTGACGCTCTTCCCCATTCCATAGCAAAGAGGTTGTGGTTCCGTTTTTTTCACGAAGAAGGATTTCAACCGGCTCAACCCCTTCCCCTGCCTTTTTGAGATGAAGTGTTGTCTGGTAACCGTTCTCAATCCGTTTTTTTTCGACCCGTTCGATTCCAAAGTCAATGGAAGGCGGTGCCGCCCGTTCCGTTTCGAAAAAACGGGTCATCTCGATCGGGTAAAGCCGGAGCAGGGTCTCCCTCAGTTGGGGCTGTTGCCCGTTGTCTACCGCCCCTTTATACTCCGCCAGACTGGCCTCCATTTTTTGGGACCCCAAACGTCGTTTCAGTCGCGTGCCCAGTGCAGTCCCATCGGGTCGAAGTTGATTAAAAGAACGAAGCGTCTCGTTATCGGTTATCCATTCTTTGAAATAGACCTGACGCAAGAGGGTCATGTCCGAATAGAGGATCCGATCCACAAAGGGCAAGAAGGCGATCGGCTTTAACCAGGACTTCAGCTGCAACCCCTGCGGATAATAGGTTTGAGTAAATTGATCCACGGTGGCAGAGGCCAGCAACTCTAACGCCCAGGATTCTTCCCATGGAGCCACCTCCCTCCAAAGAAGGAAAAAGACGCCCCGTGCCACTTCCACTTCATGAAACCGTTTTAACACGGGGAGAACCTTAAAGAGCTTGGAGTCGATATAAAGTACCTTCTCCCCCGGCGTCACCAGGGCCTGATGAAGATAGGCCTGGGCCAGTTGTATTTCGATCTCAGGCGACGCCCCTTTCCAATCCGCCAAGAAAAAAGAAACCGCCTTCTCCGCGGCATTCAATATCTGCGTTTCATACCCTTTATTTCGTTTTGGGAACATGTAGCTGACCGTAATAGAATCGATCGTTTTTGTTTGCCGAAGGACATCTTTACTCAAGGAGAGCGAAAAAAAAGAGATCGCGGTCGCCTCTCCTGAGACGATTTTTTGCGTTTCATTAAGAGGGGTCTGCTGCAAAGGGGCCGACGCCACGACATGAAATTGCTGGGGGATCGTCAACGAAACGTGAAACTGGCTTTTCGAGGGAGGGGCATGAAGATCCCATGTTCCGTTGATCAACGGGGGAAGATACGGATGCCATCCCCCTTGTAAGGTGACTTCATTTCGAAACTGTCCGAAGACACCATACCGCTCCGGAATCCGCGTCACAAATTGAATCAAGAGATCAAACGAGGACTGTGGCGGAATCGGCTTGTCCAGACGGATTTCAGTAAGCAGATTCACTCCAAAGAACGGGGTCAGGATTAGATCATTTCCGTCTCGATCCCGAACCGAAAGAATCCGTATCGATCCCGGATTAAACCCAACCGGGTAGGCCCTCTGATAAAAATCGCTCTTCTTCTTCGGGTCTTTTTCAAGGTAGAGATTGGGATAAAGAAATAAATAAATCTGAAAAAGGTCTGTTTCGCCGGTATTCGTGAAGGTGATCTTTTCAACCCCTTCGATCTGATGCCGCTCTTCGTCATAGGTTGCTGTAATCTCATACTGGGGGGGAGATGCCCCTACCGGAGAGACGATTATAAGGACAAACAGGCAAAGAAAAAGGTTCCCCAGGAAAGAGCGGTTGTGACTAGGACGGGAGGAGTTCATTCGACTCCGCAGGAGGGAGAGGATCCGTGCGTTTGGACGAATCGGGCCGGGGCACCGCAATCGAGGCATTTGTTTCAGCCGCACGAAAGATCAGAACACTCACGACGAGAAAAATTAAGACATTCAGAAGGACCATCCCGAGTCCTCCCCAAAAAGATGGGGTTTGCGCCCACGGCGTAACATCTTCCATAATTTCTGTGATATGCCAGTTCAAACGGACCGAAGAGCGGATATAGCCCATCAACGCCATCGTCGTCGTAATCAAAAAGGCCAGCGAGAACAGGGCGAAGGCGCCGGCGGCGGGGAGTTTGCCCCACTGAATCGGCCCGATCGTTTTCGCGCCCCGCAACATCAGAACGTTAATGAGAAAGCCGAGCGCAAGCGTACCCATCGCGGCGATAAACTGGGGAAAGGCGAGTGCGACACGCACATTCGCAGGGATCATGTAACCATAGATACCCAGGGCGAGAATATAGGCCTCACCCGCTGCGAACACAAGCAGCAGCGCGGTGTTTCCCCTGCGGCGCCAGGGGATAGTCATCGTTTTGTTACACCGTTTGAAGATAATAAAGCAGAGGCCGAGGGTTAAAATCATCGTGTTAATCGCCGTATTTTTCGCGCTCATCGTGCCATAATACCCGACAACAGGGTGTTGCGTGCCGCCCATTACCTGAAACTCGCCCTGGGTGGCCGGCAGGGTATGCGGCGTGGTCCAAATAAGAAAGCAGACCAGAAGAATCAGAAAAAGATATTTGACCCAATAACGATATCGTTCCGAGCCCGCCATTCGGGCGGTCCCCTGCCAAAGGTAATAGATCGTGGCCATAAAGATAAATCCGATCAGCATCGCTTGAACAACAAAGAGCCAGGACAACTCCCCCCCCATGATCGTCATCCCCATTCTCTGCCGGAAGATAAAAATTTCTTTCGCGAACCAGTATCCCGCGAAAGGCAGAAGAAAGAGATTGCCGATGGCCAATGTAATCGTAATATGGCCCATCTGATCATAATGGGCTCGCTCCGCCGGGTTGGATGAGGTCAACATCAAAACGGCCGAGTAGGCGGCAATGACCGCCCCGCTGAACATGATGCTGGCCAA
>CAZSME010000144.1:0-3695 GCA_964607665.1 uncultured Nitrospirota bacterium
CTTTCGTATTCGGCTGGAAGAACAGGAAAAAACGATCGCTGAATTAAAAACAAAAGACTCGGCCGTGACCGATACGCTCGTCGCGGCGCAAAAGGCCATGGAAGAGTTACGGACCAGCGCGCAAAAGGAAGGCGATCTCCTCGTTCGGGAAGCCGAGTCCCGCGCGGAAGAAATTACCCGATCTGCGGTGCGGCAGGTCACACAGCTTCAAGGCGAGCTGGTGAATCTGCGCCGACAGAGAGAGCTTTTTGTCGAAAAGTCGAAATCGTTGGTACAAAGCTTTGAGAAGGTCTTAGAGTGGGGAAATGAAAAAGAGTGATATGCTGTAAGTATAAGGTGTTCTTGGAAGGGTCTTCTTTGGGAATCGGGAAATGAAACCGTCGGAACATAACAAAATCGGATCGGGAATAAAGAGAGCGATGGGGGGGGTGTGGCATCTCACGCTCCTCGCTGTCCTGCTGTCTATTATCGCGTTTTCGTCCGAGCCGTTGGCCAAGACCCGGGGCCATCGCGAGAAGAAACCGGCTCATGTCAAAGCGGTCAAAGTAAAAAAAGGGCGGCGCGATCCGTTTAATCCCCCCACGGCGTTTAAGAGACGGCAGGAGTCATATCAGGAATCGTATATTGGTCTGCCGGTTCGTTTTAATCAGGTGGAGGGGGGACAGTATGTCAGAAAGTTTCAAAGTGGTGTAAAGGCGATCTACACTATTGACCCCTTCCTGCAACGGACTCTGGACGATTATCTCGATCGAAATCGGGTGCCCTATGGGGTGTTTGTTGCGATCAATCCGAATAATGGAAAGATATTGGCGATGGTTGAACACTCGGAGAGAGAGCCTCGAGCCAAGAACCTTGCGCTTCGGGCAACCTATCCCGCTGCGTCAATTTTTAAGGTTGTTACCGCGTCTGCGGCGATTGAAGAGCAGCGGGCAGAGCCGGGCACGTTGATTTCAAACGTTCGACGCTCCAACCCCGCAACGACATTGGCCGAAGCCTTTGCAACATCGAATAACGGCGTTTTTTCATCACTCGCGCTGCATTATCTTGATTTCAAAACCCTCGTGAATTACGCCGATCGCTTCCAATTTAATCATAAAATCCCGTTTGAATTGCCCGTTCAGGTCAGTCGGATTAAAACAAAAAAGAGCTCCACCGGATTGGCCAATCTTGCCGCGGGGTTTGGGGACGTTGGTCTGTCGCCCATTCACGCGGCGTTAATCGGCTCCGCGATTGCGAATGATGGCACCATGCTGGCGCCTTGTCTTGTCGATCGTGTGGTGGCCCCATCCGGAAAAATACTTTTTGAGTGCAAGCCAAAAGTCTTTGCGACCGCCGTCTCCCCGCAAACGGCTGCGTCTTTGCGAAAGATGATGGGACTGACGATATCCAGCGGAACAGGGCGTCATGCCTTTCAGTCGACGAGGTGGGATCCCGACATGATGGGGATTTCCATCGGCGGAAAAACCGGTTCTCTCACCGGTAAGAATCCACCGGGAAAGGTCAGCTGGTTCATCGGATTGGCCCCTCTTGATAACCCGGAGATCGCAATCAGCGCGTTGGTCATCAATAGCCCAAAAAAGAAGTGGAAGGTCAAGGCATCACAGGTTGCCAGAGAAGGGTTTCGGGCCTATTTCAAATCAACACGTCATTAGAACGGTCACACGCGTCGGAGCTCTTCACAGAGCCGCTGTGTCAGGACGTTTCTCCCCGAACTTCCCCCCTCGTTCTCTCCCGAAATTGCCTCAAGGATCATCGCTTTGAGGTACCGATTCGACCCAATTTTTTCGGTACAAACGTCTAGAAAAGAGGCGGTATCGGAAAGGGCATGCTGTTTTAATGCCTCGATCAATTGCGGTTCCAGGGCAATCGAATAGGCCCCGACATGAAGATAGGCCGGATAAATGGGGCTGTCTATTTTTTCAAATTCAAAGCGCACGATATATCCCTTTGTGATAGACTGATTCTACTTCGTATCCATCTATTGTGCAAGGGTTGCGATGACAATGAAGTTGGACTTACATGCCGAGCGTGTGGAAGACGCGTTAGAGCATGTTATGCGATTTTTAGATGAAGCGGCATTGCGGGGGGAGCATCAGGTGACGATTATTCATGGCCATGGAACGGGGCGGCTGAAAAAAGCGGTGCGCGACTATCTGTCTGATTCCCCCTATGTGGCGCAATTTTCCTCTGGGGCCCCCTGGGAGGGGGGTGATGGGGCCACCGTGGTCACACTGCGTTAGACAAATTGTTAGCCCTGTCCTAAACGTTCTGGACTTAGGGTGCCGATAATGGCTATATTCCTGCTAATAGCATCACAAACGTGAGAGAGGATTGGCTATAAAAGTAACGGGTAGTCCTTTGGTTGTATTATTGGCTGTTTTAACATCTTAATGCCCACGATATTAAGAATTGGCCCCTATCGATTTTTCTTCTTTTCGGGCGACCGGGAGGAACCCGTACACATCCACGTAGAACGTGAAGACAGGATCGCAAAGTTCTGGCTTGATCCCATCCGATTACAGAAAAGTGGCGGATTCAGTCGTTTAGAAATTGGCCGGATTCAAAAGATAATCGAAGAACACCACAAAAAATTAATGGAGGCTTGGAATGAATATTTTAGCGGTTGAAATCGCAATACCAACGGTTGAGAATGTTGAGGTTACTGGAAATAGCCTCATCGTCGAGCTGAATGACGGACGTACCCTTTCCGCTCCTTTAGCGTGGTTTCCTCGTCTCTTGAATGCGACGCAAAAGGAGCGAAAAGACTGGCGATTGATCGGAAAAGGATACGGAATTCATTGGAAAAAGATTGACGAAGATATTAGTGTGGAAAACCTTCTTGTTGGAAAGCCTTCTGGTGAAAGCCAGACCTCTCTTAGGAGGTGGTTAGATCAACGAACCTCTCGCCTGGCCGGTCGTTCCAGTGGACCGTCGCTACGCGCCCGCCGCTGATTTTGTTCGTCCACCCGATAAAACAATGGAGACAAAATTGACCGGCACACTCTACATCGTCAGCACACCCATCGGTAATCTGGAAGATATGACCTATCGCGCGACCCGGATACTTAAAGAGGTTTCGGTCATTGCCGCGGAAGATACCCGGCACACCAAACGACTTCTGACCCATTATCAAATCGACACCCCGTTAACGAGCTATCACGATTTCAATAAAGAGGAAAAGGCGCCGGTGTTGGTTGTCCGAATGAAGGAGGGGGCGTCCATTGCGTTGGTCTCCGATGCGGGCACACCCACCCTTTCGGATCCGGGCTATTTCTTAATCAATCAGGCCATTGCGGCCGACATCCCGGTCTGTTCGGTTCCGGGGCCGGCCGCGGCCATCGCCGCGTTATCGATCTCGGGCCTTCCCAGCGATCGGTTTGTCTTCGAGGGATTTTTACCCAAAAAAAAAGTCGCCCTCACCAAACGGTTGCTGGCCCTTCGGGAAGACCCTCGAACCCTGATCTTTTATGTGTCACCGTATCAGGTTATTGCGCTTCTTGAGGGCATTCACGCCGTTTTGGAAAAACGGCGTGTTGCCCTTTGCCGGGAAATGACCAAAAAATTCGAAGAGGTCATTCGCGGAGAGGCCGCGGAGGTCTTGGAAAAATTAAAGGGCAAAAAAGTCTTAGGCGAGATCACGTTGCTGGTTGAAGGGAATCGATGAAAGCACAACGATGACACAAAAATATAAATTC
>CAZSME010000145.1:0-3646 GCA_964607665.1 uncultured Nitrospirota bacterium
GAGCACCGCGCAACGCAGCAATTGGGTCGCGCAGTAGGTTTTTAGAGGTGCCCTTATTTTTTTGGAACATACGGCGGATTGGCAATCGCACGCAGATAGGACACAATGTCCCATCGGCCCTTTTCAGAGATAATATGCCCCCACGCCGGCATATTGACCGATTTATTAATCCCCTGCCCCCCTTTTGTGATCGCATTAAACAACTGCTCGTCGGTTCGGTCGTTCATCCCATCCCCTTCCCGCTTTCCTTTACCATCGATATGATTTCGCGGCTTTGGATCAAGCAGTTTGGCAAGTTGGCCTTCCCCGTCCCCTTTCATCCCGTGACACGGGGTACAGTAGAAGGTATACAGCGCGCGTCCGTGGGCCGGATCACCCTTCGAAATCGGTGACTTCCCCTTAAAAGACTGAAGGGCTGTGATCTCATCTGCAGTCATAAACTCTTTTCCGGCAGCAAAAGAAAAAGAGACCATCGAAAGAACCAGCGCTACCAAAGAACCGAATTGGAATAACCTTCGCATCAAACGTTCCTCCCTTATACGACGCTTACTCTACGACAAACTTTCCGCACATCCAGTTAGGGCAGGCTACTACGGCCGGCCCCTACTCGACGATAAACTTGCCGCGCATCTCCATGTGGACCGCGCCACAATAGTTGCTGCAATAAAAATCAAATGTCCCGCTTTTGCTGGGAGTAAACTCCAACGTCGCGGCAACGCCCCGAGGCAATAATACCTGGGTCTGATCGGCATAGCCGTTAATCGCAAACCCGTGCACGACATCGGCGTTGTCAATCATATTCCCCTTCTCATCAATGTTCTGCAGGATAATTTTGACCGTCTCACCGGAGTAGACATAAACCTCATTCGGCGCAAACTGGTGACTGAAGGCATTGATATAGACCTCCTGCCCACCGGAGCCATCAAACGACCCTGGCTTATGGGGTTTGGCCGGCCCGTACGTCACCTTCACCTTGTCCTTTTTGGGAAGATCAAGTTCCCGACCCGCGGAAACAAACGCCGCCCCACCCTTCTTTACACCGGCATCCTTCACCGCGGACGCGGCCACCGCAGTCACGCCAAACGGCTCACCTAATACCGGCTGATGCGAAACGGTCTTGCCCGATGCCAGATCGATCACCTGAATATTCGTTGGGTTGACAACCCCACTACCCACCTTTGCCGCCATCTTCTCAAACGGACCGCCGGTGGAATATTTGTTCAGCACGAAGAGGAGCTTGTCATCGGGCGAGATACCGAGATGGCCGGGACGCGATTGCACCGGATAGGTCTCGACCACTTTTTTCTGCGCGAGATCAATCTTTTTAACCACACTGCCGATGAAGGCCGACTGATACGCAAATTTCCCCGCAGAATCCACAACCGCATGGATCGGCACCGCACCGGTCGCCACCGTTTGGGTCACCTTCTTGCCGGCAATATCCAAAAAGGCCATATTACCCGAAAACTTATTGGAGATCAGCGCCCACTTACCATCCGGCGTAAGCGCAATACCATGCGGGTTATCGCCGCCAGATGGAATCGCCTCTCCTACCTTAAACGGATCGAGCGAGATCATCCAGACCACGCTATTGATATAATCGGCAACCAGACACGATTTGCCATCGCGCGTAATGGCCGCATAAACCGGCGCCGCAGGCTTCTTGGTAAGATCAAGAACATCCACCTTGCCCGATTTTGTATCCACCTTCGCCACCTTGCCCGAAAGCTCTCCGGCAACGCAGAGCGTTTTTCCATCCGGCGTGAGATCGAGGTGGCTCGGACCAAACTGCCCGGGAAGATCAACCTTTTTGGATACACTGGACGACGCTAAATCAAAGAACACCACTTTATTGGCCGCTTTGTCGACCGCGTAAAGTTCCTTTCCGTCTGGATTACCATTGCTGTTTCCGGTTTTAGGGCCGCTTAATACCGGCCCGCGAAGATCCACCCCGGCTGGAACCTCTTTCATGAGTTTGAGTGACGGAAGACCAAAGATAAGGAGTTTACCATTATAACCACCGGCGGCATACCCAATGAAGGGGTCATTAGCATACACATCGAAACTGGAACCAACGATTAAGAAAGCAACGATAAAAGCAACTGTTTTTTTCATAAGAAAAAGAACCCTCCTGTTAAGACCATCGGTCACGACAACCATGCCGCCAATTCCCTTTCCCCGTTTGGGGAGTTTGCTTATATCATGCTCTTTTGAGGTTGTCAATGATTTCGCGTTAAAAAATTTCCTTTTGGAATGCCTCGTGCAGAAGGCGGGTGATCTTGCCCGGCTTGCCCGTTCCAATCTTCTTTCCATCAAGGCGGACAACCGGTACAATCTCAACGGTGGTTCCGGTCAGAAACAGCTCATCCGCATGATAAAGGGCTCGAAGCGACACCTTCTGCTCACGAATCGAAAGGCCCGCCGAACGTTTCAGCTCCTGTCCGAGCCGCAGCACGATCTCCCGCGTAATGCCTGAAAGCAGATACGGCCCTTTTGGAGGGGTTACCACCTTTTTCCCAAAAACCGCAAAAAGATTGCTCCCGGCCCCTTCCCAGACCCAGCCATCCCGCGCAAAGAGGGCTTCGTAGGCCCCGGCCTGAACGGCCTGCTCCCTCGCCATAACGTTGGGAAGAAGGTTTAATGATTTAACATGACAGCGATCCCACCGGATATCTTCAACGGAAATCACCGAAATCCCCTTATCTAAAATCGCTTTGGGAACCGGGTCACACTTCCGGAATGTCATCACAAGGGTCGGTTGCACGCGCTTGGGAAACGGGTGAAAACGGGGCGCGACGCCTCGCGTCACCTGGATATAAATCTTCACATCGGGATAGCGGCTCTTCTTAACACCCGCATGGATCATCTCCGCCAACGCATCCGGTGTATAGCGAATGGAAATCCCGATCGTCTTTAAGCTCTCATCAAGCCGTTTTAAGTGCTCTTCCAGATGGAAAATGTTTTTCCGATAGGTTCGAATCAGCTCATAGGCGCCATCGCCAAACTGAAACCCCCGGTCTTCTACCGAAACTGTGGCCAACGACAATGGAAGCCATTTCCCATTCACATATGCGATATTTGGCATCTTCTCCCCTTACTGAACTTCAATCGATTTCATCTTTGACATTTTTTCCAGCCGAGGGACAAGAATACGAAAAATGGTTGGTGGGTTCAAGCGGGGGAAACGATTAGATGGGAATTTTTTGGAGTCGCCTGATTATCTCAAAAAATAGTGTATACTTACTTTTGAAAGAAGAAAAAACAAGAAAGGAGGGAACAGATTATGAATGCCGTACTGACAAAGGACGAAGACCTCCGTGAGAAGATTAAGACCTTTATGGTCAAGTTAGACAGGATCGAGAACCGCGTAAAGGAGGTGGAAGGGGTGACCGCGGCCATCCCCCGGTTGGAGGCAAAACTGCAAACGGTTGAGCACCGGGTTGGGGTCACCGAAAACCGACTCGACAAAACCCATCCGATGCCGTCTGCCCCGGTCCGGGTAAAGGCCTTCATTGGTGGCGCCACCATTGGCGTCATTATCCTTGCCGCCATTGCGATCGCATGGCTCACCGGCCTGTTTTAACCACCTAACAGACGGGGCCATGACATTCCGGTTCCGGTTGACCCCAGCAATCGAAAAAAACGA
>CAZSME010000146.1:0-3625 GCA_964607665.1 uncultured Nitrospirota bacterium
CTGAACCGTAAACCCCGGTGGAGGGTCAACCAAGTGGACGGCGTCATCAATCAGGGTGCGGATCGAGACCGTTTCGACGAGTGCTTCGCGTTGTCCAATGCGTGCGTAGTTGAGCAGGCCGGCCAGTAACCGATCCATTCGATCGACCCGATGGAGCAGCAGCTCCATATGCCGGGTGGACTCGCCGGTCAACCTCCCTTGCAGGTCTTCGCGCAGCCAATCGACGATATTTTTCACCGCCAGCAGTGGGGAGCGAAGGTCGTGCGCGACCGCAAAGGAGAAGGCCTCCAGCTCCCGGTTCGCATACTCCATGGCCGCCAGTCGTTCTTTAAGGAGCACGGCCCGTTTCATCTCGGTGATGTCGCGGGCGACCATCCCGGCCCCCATGACACGATCGGCATCCCGAATGGGGAAGAGATTCGTGGAGAGGTCAAGGCGCGTTCCATCGCGACAGAGACCCACGGTCTCCAACGAAGGGATGGACGCGCCGGATTCCACCTGTTTGAAAAGCGCGTTCCATTCGGCTTTTTTGTCGTCCGGGACGATCGTATCAATCGGCTTGAAAAGAATCTCATCGGCGCGATATCCAAACATCTTTTCCGCGCCCGGGTTCCAACTGGTGATCGTGCCGTTGAGCGATTGGGTCAGGATCGCATCATTCGAGAAGTCAAAAATATTTTTTGCGAGGGATAAGTCCGAGTGGGCCTGCTGAATCGCATTTTTAACAATTTGCTCGGCTTGATGGACAATATGCCCCGCTTGAAGGCGCGCATGAAGCTCGCGCTTAATCTCCTCCCGGAGCTTCTGTTCCTCTGGATTGTTCGATTCCGAAACAGGGGGCATGTCCGTTCTCCTCTAATGGGCCGATGCCGATGATGATCCCGCCGTACGATTTGCAAAAAGCCCCCTCGCCTCGCGCAGGTCGGAAAAATCCCCTTTTGTATTGGCAAAGAGCGGCAGGGTTTTAGCCAGTAACGCACGCGCCTCGTCTTGTTCGTCTGAACCCGCGGCGATTCGCGCCATGTCTGATGCGGCGCGTAGTATTGCCATTGGGGCTTGCTGCCGCTGGGCGATCTCGACCGCTTTTCGCAGGCTTGTTAACGCATCATCACGTCGACACGATGGGAGGGCCAGCGTCAGCAAACCGCGCACGCGGTGAAGCTCGCCTTCCCAGAAATGCTCGCCGGTTTCCTCAATGGATGCGAGGGCCTCATCGGTTCTCCGCAACCCTTCTTCTGGCCGTTTCGCGCGAAGTAAGGTTTCGGCCCATAGGGCCAACTGATAGGTTTGCGAAAGCCGGGCGCCGGCCCCGCGGTAGGCGCTCAAACCCTGTTCAATCCTCGTCAGCCCGGCATCCACCTGGCCTTGCTCCGCCTCGGCCCAGCCGTAAATCACTGATCCGAGCGAGACCCAGAAGAACCCCTGTTTTACCGACAGATCAATCTCCTCATGGGAGCAGTTTGCGGCCTCTTCTGTGTTGCGGCACATCTGACCGAGCCAGCCGGCGAAGTTCAGCGCGTAGGCCAGACTGAAAGGATGGTTAATCCGACGCGCGAGGTCAACGGCGTTCCGGCTCATCTCTCGCGCCTCGTCAAGATAGCCCAATTGCCACAGGGTGAGTCCCGCGTAGGTCAGGCCGCAGACACCCGCGTCCTGTCCACTCTGATACGTAAACGAACGATCTCGTTCCGGTGAATCCAGTGCGATGACCTGGCGCAGATGAAGAAGGGCCTGGGCCGGCTGTCCCAAAAAGTAATGGGTCAATCCGACAGAAAAGTGCGCCTCTAAAAGCAGGTTGGGATTGCCCTTTGCCTGCGCGATGCGCATCATGGTCTGGGCCGTCTCTCCGGCCCGATGGAGCGCGGCCCGAACGACATAGAAGGCCCACAGACCCCACTGAATCGGAAACATCTGTGGCACATCACCCATGCCACGACACAGTTTATTGGCGCGGCCAAAGGCCCGTTCTACTTCCGCTGCGGCATACCCCAATGTTGCGCACAGGGCCGGGCCCAGACCCATCTGAACCGCCAATTCGCGATTTCGGTTTTCTGGAGAGTTCGGCAAATGGGCCAGCAGGCGGAGGGCGGTCTCGAAGTGGCCGATCGCCTCCGCATTCGCCGATTTCTCAAGGGCATGACGGCCCGCACGAATCCACCAGTCAACGGCCTCCGAGGGCATATCCGCTTCGAAGAAATGCTGTGCCAGTAACTCCGGTTGACTGGCCGCGATATCGGGGAACCGTTCGATCAGCGCATGAGAAATCTGTTGATGGTAGCGGTGCTGGTCGCGCTTCTGCAAGGACTGGTAGGCGATATCTTGAATCAGGGCGTGCTTAAAGGTGTAGACCGTTTTGGAATCCGTGCCCTGCTGAAAGAGCAGCTGGACACTCACAAGCCGTTTGAGCTCGGCATGTAACGTGGTATCGTCCAGGTTTGAAACCGCGCGAAGAAGATCATATAAGAACTCCCGGCCGATCGTCGCCCCCATTTGCGCGATTGTTTTTGCTTTTCCAAGTCGATCCAATCGTGCCATCAAGGCGCCTTGCAGGGTGGTGGGAAGGACCAGTGATGCAAGTGGGCCCGTGAACGTGTAATGATCTCCCCGATCCTGAAGCTGACCCGACTCCAACACCATCTGGGTCAGCTCTTCAACAAATAAAGGGACCCCATCGGTCGTCGTTACGATCTTTTCCATCACCGCTTCCGGCAGGGCCCGGTTGCCTGTTAGATTGCGAATCATCCGCCTTCCCTGATTGGGAGATAGCCGGGTCAGCGTTATCTCGGTCTGTTCCGAATTGCCCGTCCATGGAGAGACGAAGCTCGGACGATACGTCAACAGGGTGTAGAGGCGCGCCGGTGTCGTTTGTTCCCGGAGAAACGTCAAGAATGCCATTGTAGAGGGATCGATCCAATGGATATCCTCAACGATCAACAACACGGTTTGCCGGGAGGCCAACGCGACAAGGAACGCGAGTACGGTTTTGAAAGACTGCTTTTTCTGCATCTCCGGCGAAAGGGTGAGCGGGGGATAGCGGTCGGCAGAGAGTGGAATTGACAAGAGCGCCGCCAAAAACGGGACGGTCTCTTTAAGGTCAAGGGCCTGCTGATGCAGGGCGCCTTCCAATCTGTTTAGCTTCTTGTCCGAAGAGTCTTCTCTGGAAAATCCTAAAAAACGCTCCAATCCATCCGCGATTGGATAGAGGGCGCTTTGGGTATGCAAGGGAGAACCTTTGCAGACCATGACGAAATGGGGGTCGGCTGTAAGTTGGGTCTTCAACGTATAGACGAGGCGTGATTTTCCGACACCGGCCTCTCCGCAGAGCAACACCGTCTGCCGCGTGCCGTTTTTGGCAGCAGTCCATTTCTCGAGCAGCAGGGCAATTTCGCTCTCCCGTCCAATCAGCGGTGTCATCATATGGGGCTGGGTCTCATCGAGGAAATGCGGCCCCGGTTCGTCCGCGGATATCGCCGGGGAACGATGAGGTGTTGCCGGAATCGGAGAGGATTCAGAGTCCGGATCATGATCTTGATGTTGCGGTAAGGATGGCAACGCCATGACGCCCTCCCTTCACTGGACGAAGACAAGTATATCAAGAAATAGGAGGAAAGGTAACCCTCATTTC
>CAZSME010000147.1:0-2447 GCA_964607665.1 uncultured Nitrospirota bacterium
GCGTTGCGCGCCAAAGGTGAGATCATCGGAATTTTGTGCGATGTCTCGGATCTTGCCGCCGTTCAAAAAATGGTTCAGACGGTTATCGATCGGTTTGGAAAAATCGATATTCTGGTCAATAACGCCGGTATCAGCATGACATACGGCCGCGTGGGGGAGATCGATCCGGCCCGTTGGGGCAACGTGATCGCCGTCAACTTAATCGGCACATTCCATTGTTGCCACGCGGTGATTCCGTATATGCTCAAGGCCGGAGGGGGGAAGATCATCAACCTGAAGGGGTATGGCGCCGACTTTCCTTCTCCTTATGTGACGGCGTATGGGGCCACCAAGGCGGCGCTCGTTGGCTTTACGAAGTCGCTGGCGCGGGAATATAAGAAAGAGGGGATTCGCGTGAATATCTTTTCTCCGGGGGTGGTCAAAACGGAGCTGATCACCGAAGTAGAGACCACACCTGCGGGCCGTGCCCATCTTGATAAAATCGGTTGGGCGATTGATCTAATGGCCGGGCCGGTAGAGCGGGCCGCGGCGTTTGCCGTCAAGATCGCCTGTCTGCCGCCAGATGTCACCGGAAAGTCATTTCACGCGGTTTCGGCGACACGGCTTCTTTTGCGTGCGGCACAATATGGAATGCAACGATTATGGAAAAAAAACAAGCCGGTAAAATAGCCGTGCTTTTAATGGCGCACGGGGGGCCGGATTCGTTAGACGATATCGAGCCGTTCCTTTCCCATATCATGCGGCATCGGACGTCGGTTCCGCCATCGCCTGAATTGGTCGATGTGGTAACAGATCGGTACCGGCAGATCGGTGGGAAGTCACCCCTCCTTGAAATCACCCGGCAACAGGCCAAACGGCTTGAAACAGAGCTGAATCGGCGAACCGATCGGTTTCGTGTTTATGTTGGGATGCGACATTGGTCTCCGTTTATCAAAGAGGTGATACCGCAGATTATGGCCGATACACCGGAGCATCTGGTCGCGATTAGCATGGCGCCGCAACATTCTCGAATGAGCGTCGGCGCTTATATCAAAGCGGCGAAAGAGGCGCTGAGCGGTCATAATCCATCGGTCTCATTTGTGGCCTCCTGGCATGATCAACCCCTTTTGCTGGACGCCTTTTCCAAAAAGGTGAAAGAGCGACTCATGGACTATCCGGAGGCGATTCGTCCGTCGGTCTCCATCCTCTTTACGGCGCACTCGCTGCCGGAGTCGATTTTGGCCGACGGGGATCTCTATCCCGCGCATCTTGAACAGACAATGAACGGTGTGGTCAAACGGTTAGAGCCGCTGGTATCGCCCAAACAGGTCCGATTTGCTTATCAGAGTCAGGGAATGAGCGGGGGAAAATGGCTGGGGCCCACTGTGGAATCGGTATTACAGGAGATTGCAGAGAAAGAGGGAAAGCATGTCTTAATCGCGCCGATCGGTTTTGTGGCCGATCATATCGAGATCCTCTACGATATCGATATCCTTTATAAAAAGGTTGCCGAGGAGCGGGGGATTACGCTGGCACGGATCGAGTCACTGAATACGGCGCCGCTGTTTATTCAGGCGCTGGCCTCGGTGGTGCACGCAAATCTTCCCACCTAACAAAAGATGAAAAAAAAGATTGTCATTATTGGCGGCGGGATTACCGGTCTTTCCACCGCTTACTTTCTTCAGGAAAAATCAAACGAGCAGGGGATGGAACTCGACTGCACACTGATTGAAGCCGACGACCGGCTTGGCGGAAAAATCCTGACCGAACGGATGGACGATTTTATTATTGAAGGCGGCCCCGATTCGTTTCTCTCCCAAAAACCGATGGGGATCGCACTTTGCCGCAAACTGGGGCTGATCGATCAGATTGTCCAAAGCAATCCGTTGCACAAGGCGATCTACATCCTTTCACAAGGGCGGCTGCAAAAATTTCCGGAGGGGATGAACTTAATGATCCCCAGCCGGATCACCCCCTTTCTTTTAACATCGCTTGTTTCGTCTCGTGGCAAGGCCCGGATGGGACTCGATCTTTTGATTCCGAGAAGGGCCACGAACGAAGATGAAAGTATCGGTTCGTTTGTTCGGCGTCGGTTGGGAGAGGAAGCCGTCGCAACGTTCGCGGAGCCGATTCTCGCAACCATTTACGCGGGTGATGTCGAAAAGTTAAGCCTGGCCGCAACGTTTCCCCAGTTTTCCGGATTGGAACGCGAGTTTGGAAGTCTGATCTGGGGAGGCTGGATGAAACGATGGGACGCCCGCCATGTAAAAAAAACGAAAGAGACGGGAAAGCAAGCGGAACCGTTGAGCCTGTTCGTCACGTTAAAGGAGGGATTGGTCAGCCTGACCCGATCGTTAGAGGCGCGGCTTGATAAGACGGACATTCGACGGGGCCAGGCCGTTGCGACGCTTGCCCGTCGTGATCGGCATTATGAAGTGGCCCTGCCAAAAGAGACGCTTCGGGCCGAT
>CAZSME010000147.1:2547-3625 GCA_964607665.1 uncultured Nitrospirota bacterium
CATCAGGAAGAGGTTATCGATCTTCCGGACCATGAGCTCATCGATGCCGTCTGCTCTGAATTGGGACCGGTTCTCGGTATTCGGGCGAAACCCATCGCCGCGCGCGTTTTTAAGTGGAGAAAGGCGAATCCGCAGTATAACGTGGGACATTTGGATCGGGTCGCGGCGATTGAAAAAGCCGCGGACAAACATCCCGGTTTGTTTCTGGCCGGCGCGGCCTATAAAGGTGTGGGGATTCCCGATTGTATTCAGCAGGGATTGGATGCGGCTGAAAAGGCGATTGGCTTTATTCAGACGATGGGGTCAGCCAGGCCTCGATCTGATCGATCATCCGGGTAAAATCAGCAGGCTTCGAAAAGGCGTGATCGGCGCCGGGGACGATATCAAATCGTTTCTGGTCATTCCGCAATCGAAGCGTATCAAAAAGCCGAACACTCTGATCCACCGGCACATCGTCGTCGGCATCGCCATGGACAATCAGCGTCGGGGTCTTAATACGGGCGGCCTCCTGATAGGTATTGTGTTTTAACAGGTCTTCGTAGTAGCGATACTCTAACCGTGCCTTACCCTCTTCGGTGACAAAGGAGATCCGCCCCTCGTTTTTCCATACGGCCATGCCCGAGTCGGTCAGCCGATGTTCCCAGATGGCGGGATAGTTGGATACCGGGCATTTGAGGGCCAGACAAAAGAGTTCGGGATGTTGTGCGGCCGTATGAATTGCGATCAGTCCTCCGAAGGAGGAGCCAACGATTCCGATTTTGGTATATCCGTTTTTCTTGATCCATTCGATCATCCCTTCGACTTGATGCAGACAGCGGGAAAGCGTGAGCTGTTGAAAGAGCCCGTCGGACTCCCCGTGACCAAAGAGGTCCAGCCGAGCGGTGGCGATTCCCTTTGGGAGGAGGCGTTTCGTGAGTTCGAGATTCGTCTCGCTGTCTTTGTTGGACAGGAATCCATGGATTAGGAGAACAGCGGTTTGTGTCGGTTGTGGAGGGGTGGCTAAAACAACAGAGGTGATCTCACCGGGGAAGAATTCTAACGCGACGTTTTGTCCGTTATCGGTTGGTTTTATTTCCAT
>CAZSME010000148.1:0-3619 GCA_964607665.1 uncultured Nitrospirota bacterium
TAGACCATCGCGCCTTTAATCTTTTTCTTAAGCTTCATCGTCTTTTCAATATGAACAGAAAGCCGGTTGAAAATGGTATCTAAAATACCCCCGACTTCTCCTGCGGAGACCATGCTGGTATAAAGTTCATCAAATATTTTTGGGTGTTTCCGAAGGGCGTCGGTATAGGTTGACCCCCCCTCCACATCAATTCGGATCTCTCCCAAGACTTTGGATAAAATTGGGTTCTTAGATTGTGTGGAAAGAATCTCAAGACACTGAACGAGCGGCAGACCGGCATCGATCATTGTGGCAAATTGCCGGGTGAACACCACAATCTCTTTTTCGGGAACCCCGGATCCGAATGTCGGCATCTCGATCTTGAGGTTGCGCAGTTTTTCAAAATCGAATCCGGCACTCTTTTTCTCAATGTTCGTGACAAAGATGTTCTCCTTCCGTAAGAGGGCGATAACCTCTTCGCGTGATTCCGCGATCCGCTCTCCCTTTTGAGGCCCACCCCCTCTCGCCCGTCCTGTCCACACAAACGTATCCATCTTGCTCCTGATTTAAGTTAAGGCCGAACCGCTTTTATTGGCTCCTTCAAAGGCGGTGCCGCGGGGCGGGCTGACCCGGCCCGGGTCAATAAAGCCGCCAGCTCATCGGGCCGCGAGGATCGCGCCATGGCCGCGTCATAGGAGACGAGGCCCTTGGCATAAAGCGTGGCCAGGGATTGATTCATTGTGATCATCCCATGGCCCTCCTGCCCCGATTGCATCGCGGAATAAATCTGGTGAATCTTATCTTCCCGAATTAAATTACGAATTGCGACATTTGGGATTAGCACTTCAACTGCCATGACGCGTCCCACGCCCCCTTTTTTTGGAACCAGCTGCTGTGAAATAACGGCCTCCAAGACGAACGATATCTGGGCGCGGACCTGGGGCTGTTGGTGCGGGGGGAAAAGATCGATAATGCGGTTGATTGTTTGTACCGCCGAATTCGTATGCAGCGTGGCCAGGGTGAGATGTCCCGTTTCCGCAATGGTTAGCGTGGCCTCCGTTGTTTCGTAATCCCGTACCTCCCCAATCAGAACCACATTGGGGTCTTGCCGTAATATGTACCGCAACGCCGATTTGAAACTTTTTGTGTCACTGTTAATCTCGCGTTGGTTAACGATTGATTTCTTATGTAAGTGTAAAAACTCGATCGGGTCTTCAATCGTTACAATATGGGCATGTCGTTCTGAATTGATCCTGTCGATCATCGTGGCCAACGTGGTCGATTTTCCCGACCCGGTTGGGCCGGTCACCAGAACGAGTCCCATCGGCTTTTTGACGAGTTCGGCCACAACGGCAGGGAGGCCGAGATCATCAAACCCCATTAGTCCAAGCGGAACCGTTCGAATGGCCGCGGCCACCGATCCCTTCTGAACAAATGCATTGCCACGAAATCGGGAAAGCCCCTTGATGCCAAACGAAAAGTCCAGATCGTTCTCTTCTTCAAACCGATGCTTTTGGGCATCGGTCAAAACGGTATAGACGAGCTGTTTTACATCGGACGGGGTGAGGGGGGGAATCTCCTCCAGCGGTCGAAGCGTCCCGTCGATTCGCAATTGAGGGGGCGTTCCACTGGTTAAGTGGAGATCCGATGCACCGCGCTGCACCATTATTTGAAGGAGCTCATGTAGACTGGCCATTTTCTCAATAACAGGGGGGCGTACCGTACCCTCCCTTTTCCCTCTCCGTGGCCGGTTCGTCGGGGGCCGGCCGATGTTGCATTAGGCCACCGTATTTTCCAACACCTCTTCCAGGGTGGTCATCCCCTCTTTGACCTTTTGCAATCCGCTCATTCGAAGTGTTTTCATCCCCTGATTAATCGATTCCCTTTTCAATTCGTCTGACGAAGCCCCCTGTAGGATCAATTCCCTTAATTCGGACCGGATCGGCATCACCTCGTAGAGGGCGACTCGACCCTTATACCCCGTCTGATTACAGGCCTCGCAACCTTTGCCCTTATGAACGACAAGGCTGCTTAACTCGTCCTCCTGAAAGCCCGCGCGAAGAAGAAGCTCTGCTGGAACGGACTCGACCTCTTTGCATTTGGAACATATTTTCCGGGCCAGCCGTTGTGCCACAATGATAATGACCGACGACGCCACGAGGAAAGGCTCAATCCCCATATTCAGAAGCCGGTTGATTGTGCTGGGCGCATCGTTTGTGTGGAGTGTAGACAAAACCAGGTGTCCCGTCAAGGCGGCCTTGACGCCAATTTCTGCCGTCTCATAATCTCGGATCTCACCCACCATGACGATATCCGGGTCCTGTCGGAGAAACGAACGAAGCGCGGAGGCAAAGTTCAGTCCGATCTCCTCCTTCATCTGTACCTGATTCACACCGAGCAAGTTATATTCGACCGGATCTTCCGCGGTCATAATGTTTACTTCCTGGGAATTGATCGTGGAGAGCGCGGAATAAAGGGTCGTCGTTTTTCCACTTCCGGTCGGACCCGTCACCAGAACCATCCCATAGGGCGCGTTAATCGCCTCCGTAAAGTCTTTCAAGGCGCTGACCTCAAATCCGAGCGTGGTAAGATCAAGTGATAGCGAGCCCTTGTCTAGAATACGGAGCACCACCTTCTCTCCAAAAAGGCACGGGAGGCTGGAGACACGGAAATCCACCTCTTTTTTTGCGCCGAATTTCAACTTGATACGGCCATCCTGGGGAAGCCGGCGTTCCGCAATATCCAGCTTGGACATGATTTTCAGCCGGGAGACGACGGCATTTTTGATTTTGATCGGAAGGTCCATGATGGTCTTTAAGATACCGTCTACCCGAAATCGGACCCGAAAAGCGGTTTCATACGGCTCGACATGAATATCCGAGGCCCCCATCTTAATGGCATTAACGAGCAGGCCGTTAACCAGTTTGACAATCGGCGCCTCTACCTCTCTTAATCCCGACTCTTCTTTTTGCTCTTCGACGACACTGACCGCATCCAGGGCGTCTCCCACCACAGAATCAAGATCCGCCACCGAGGTGAACGGCATCTCCTCCTCCTCATGCTCTTCACCCGATCCGTTGGTCATCGGCGCCACCTCGGACGGAGACGGTTTCGACTCCGCTAATGTGGTAGCCCCCTTGGTCTTCACGGCAGTGGTTCTTTCCGTTAGGGCGGTGGAGCCGCGGGTGTCATTTCGTTCAACCAGGGTGGTTGGGCCTTTTCCGTAATATTGCTCGATCTTCTCAACGAGTGCGGTTTCGGTTGCAATAATCGGTTCAACATTGTAGCCGGTGATAAACTTAATATCCTCAATCGAAAAGACATCGGTGGGGTCAGGCATGGCCAGGCTAATCGTTGTCCCCATACGCTTGATCGGAAGAACAAGATGTTTCCTCACCATATCGCCCGGAATCAGCTTAATGACCATGGGGTCAATCTCAATTTTGGTGAGGTCAACGGAGGGGACGCCCCATTGCTGGCTGAAAAACTTAGCGATCTGAATTTCGTTAATATAGCCTAAACGAACAAGGACTTTTCCGAAGCGGCCGCCCTCCTTCTTCTGCGTGAGCAATGCGGTTTGAAGTTGCTCCTCCGTTAATAATTTCGCACTTACGAGCAAACGCCCGACACGTTCTGCCAT
>CAZSME010000149.1:0-3580 GCA_964607665.1 uncultured Nitrospirota bacterium
CCTTTTTTCTTCCAAGGGCTACGTTCGGGATACTTTTGGGATCATTGCGTGGTATCCTGCCACAATGAACATAAAACTCATCATGGCGATTGTTGGCGGCATCGCGCTGATTGTCCTGCTCCGGTTTTTCGACGTTCCTACGGCCATCCACACCCTTCTTGAAGCGATCCCCCGTTTCGGCCCACTTGGGCCCATCCTTTTCGTGTTGGCGTACATCGCCGCGTGCGTATTATTTGTTCCCGCATCGATTTTAACCCTTGGGGCCGGGGCCCTCTTTGGGGTGTTTTGGGGAACAGTCTATGTCTCGATCGCATCGATTGCCGGCGCGACTGCCGCGTTTTTGATTGGGCGATATCTTGCGCGGGACTGGGTCACACAATGGACCCAGGGCAACCCGAAATTCACCGCCGTAAGCGCTGCCGTCACGCAGGAAGGATGGAAGATTGTCGGGCTGATACGGCTCTCCCCTCTCTTTCCATTTAATCTTCTTAACTACGGCTTTGGCATCACCAATGTCTCCCTGCGGGATTATTTCTTCGCCTCCTGGATTGGGATGCTGCCGGGAACAATTCTGTATGTCTATATCGGCTCACTGGCCGGCACAGTTGTTCAATTGGGCACCGGGAAACAGCCTAAAACAGGCGTGGAATGGATATCCTATGGCGTGGGACTGATCGCAACGATCGCGGTCACCGTCTATGTGACGCGGATTGCCAAAAAGGCGTTAGAGAAAGCGACGCGGATCGGATCGTAAACGGAAAAGGAAAGCGCCTGTCATATCGGTTGCCGCCTTACCGTCGAATCGCCTCGCCGGCCGTGACAATCTCCAGCAGCTCTTTAGTAATCGCCGCCTGACGGGCCTTGTTTCGAAGCAGGGTGAGATGTCGAATCATCTCCTGCGCGTTATCCGTCGCGTTTTTCATTGCGATCATCCGCGCGGAATTCTCCGCCGTAAAGGCCTCCACGAGCGAGACATAGATTTTAGCGGAAATATAGGTGGGCAGGAGTTGATTGAGAATGTCGTCGCACGACGGCTCCAGATAGGTTTTAACTTCTTTTTCCGTAGCGTCTTTTTCCAGAGGGAGCAACTGGATCACAACCGGCTTAATGGACAGGGCGGAGCGATAGGTCGTGTAGATCATATGAATGGCGTCAAACCGACGGGAGAGATAGGCCTCGGTAAGTCGCGCCGTGATGTTCGATATCTTCTCAAAATCCGGCCTTCCGGAAATATCCAACGTCCTGAGAAAGATCGGCCGTTGTCTCTTTTTAAAGTAGTCGTCCCCTTTTTTTCCGATGAGAATCAGGTCCGATTGCGCGTGAGGATGTTGCGATAAAAACGTTTCGGCGAGGTGGATGACATTGGCATTGTAGGTGCCGCAGAGGCCGCGATCCGAGGTCACCACAACAAGACCGATGGATTGTTCTTCTCTCTTTTCAAAAAAGGGATGGATCAGGCGGGCGCCGGTATTTTGAAGATGCGACAAGGTCTGGGTCACCTTTTCCAGATACGGTTTCGACTGCGTCCATTTCTCCTGCGATTTTTTTAAACGCGATGCGGAAACCATCTGCATCGTTCTCGTAATCTGCTGCGTCTTTTGTGCGGCGCGAATCCGCCGAATGAGACCCCGATAATCCAGTACCGCCATTTCCGTTCGGTTCCCTGTCTCCCCCTTTTTGGGGATTACTTTTACAGTGTTCTCGTGTAGTGTCTCATAAGTCCGTTTACATTTGTCATACCGGCGAAGGCCGGTATCCAGTGTTTTATTTCTGGATTCCGGCTAGAATCATGCCGGAATGACGGCATATTTAAATGTAAAGAAGTGTTGGACTCACTACGCTAGGCCTTCCACTCTTTTTTAAATGCGGCGACCGCATCGTCAAGCTTTTTTGTTGTCTCATCGGTCAAGGCCTTTTCTTTGTCAATCGACAGAATAATTTCCGCGTACGCCTGCTCGATTTTCGTGATCAGCCCGTCTTGAAACCGTTTTATTTCTAAAACGGAAAGATCATCGAGATGGCCCGCGATACCGGTATAAATCGTGATCACCTGATGGGCAAGGCTTTTGGGCTGGTACTGACCCTGCTTCAGAATCTCGACCATTCTCGCGCCGCGGTTGAGCTGTGCCAGCGTGGTCTTATCCAGATCGGAACCAAACTGGGCAAACGCGGCCAGTTCCCGGTACTGGGCCAGGTCCAGGCGAAGCTTGCCGGCGACCTTTTTCATCGCCTTGGTCTGCGCGTTGCCGCCCACGCGGGAAACCGAAAGCCCCACGTTAATGGCCGGCCGGACCCCGGCATAAAATAACCCGCTTTCCAGGTAGATCTGACCGTCGGTGATCGAAATAACATTCGTGGGAATATACGCCGAGACGTCACCCGCCTGTGTCTCGATAATCGGAAGCGCTGTTAACGAGCCGCCACCCAACTCTTGCGAAAGTTTCGCGCTTCGTTCCAGAAGGCGGGAATGGAGGAAGAAAACATCACCGGGGTACGCCTCTCGGCCGGGAGGTCGTCGTAACAGGAGCGAAAGTTGCCGATAGGCCTGGGCATGTTTGGAAAGATCATCATAAATAATCAACGCGTCACGGCTCGTATACATAAACTCCTCGGCAATGGCGCAGCCGGTGTAGGGGGCGATATATTGCATGGAAGCGGCTTCCGAAGCGGTCGCCGAAACCACCGTGGTGTATTCCATCGCGCCATACTTTTCAAGCGTCGCGACAATCGCGGCCACGTTGGACGACTTTTGTCCAATCGCCACGTAGACGCAAAACATGTTTCCCCCTTTTTGGTTGATAATCGTATCCAACACAATCGCGGTTTTTCCGGTTTGACGATCCCCAATAATCAATTCCCTCTGACCGCGTCCAATCGGGATCATCGCGTCAATCGCCATCACGCCGGTTTGCACCGGCTGTTTTACCGGCTGCCGGGCCCGCACATTCGGGACCTTCCCTTCCAACGAACGATACCGGTCGGTGGTGATGGGCCCCTTTCCATCGAGTGGGCGGCCCAAGGCATCCACCACGCGGCCCACCATCGTATCACCAACCGGAACCTGGGCGATTTTCCCGGTTCGCTTCACCGGATCGCCCTCTTTAATCTTGTGGGTCTCGCCAAAGAGGATCGCCCCCACATTATCCTCCTCCAGATTCAGGATAATACCGACAACCCCCTCTGGAAAGGAGATCATCTCTCCGGCCATCGCGTCGGTCAGGCCATAGATGCGGGCGATGCCATCTCCCACCTGTAACACCGTTCCGACCGATTCCACTTTGAGCGCATGCTCGTAGTGCTGCATCTCGGCTTTCAAAATTGATGTGACTTCTTCGGGCTTCAGCGCCATTTTTATACCTCACTCGTTATTGCTGCTTATTGGTTTCTTCCTGTTCGAGGGCCTTTTGCGATTGATCCGCCCGTTCCTGAACCGCTTTTTTATCCTCTGTTTTGTGGGCGTGGCCTGCGCAGCCAGCGATAAGAAAACCCAGGGTAATCGCCCCCACCCAAAAAGCAACCGTTCTTTTTTGCCTTGTCATCGTGTACCTCCCTGTTTTGTTTGGCATCTTATAGCACAGAG
>CAZSME010000150.1:0-3564 GCA_964607665.1 uncultured Nitrospirota bacterium
CGTTTGATTTGGAATTGCCGTTTGACGATGTAATGAATGAGGTGTTCCCGATCCGACTCTGTAAGTAAATGGGAATACAGTGCCACGTCGTATGCTTCGGGGTCGGCATTTGAGCCTCGCAGGACCTTCCCTTTCAAAAACAGCTCCCGAAAGGGGAGAATCGGTAAGACAAGGTGGAGTTCCAGTACGGTACCCACGGACAGGTTTTGCGGGGTGAGCAGTTTAATCTCCTCCAGACTAATCTCTACAATAACGCAACGATGGGGGTAAAGGGCCTCCTCGCCTATGGGGGAAAGCGTTTTAATAAGCAGGTTGACCTTCCAATCGATGCAAAGGAGCAACTCCACCAGGTCCGCATCCAACTCTTCCCGTTTCTCGTAAAGCTTTTCAGAAGGATCAATGGCATCAACGGAGGGAAAAGGCGGAACGTGGAAGACCGTGCTCCTGACCCGTTTGGACGCCTTCGCATCTTCTTCCTTCACAATCCGATAAATGGCCTGACATTCGGACGGAACTCGAATTTGGGTGTGAGAGGCCTCCTCTATTGGTTCGCTGGAAATACGTTCACTCTCCTCCACGGCGCTTTTACCCTCCCTTCCTTATTTTCAATATGTTCACCATTCAAGGCGCTGACTTCAATGCGGTTTCGACCCCGTTTCTTGGCAAGGTATAACGCCGAATCCGCGAGATGAAAAACATCTTCCGATGTCTTCGCGGACGGCGAAGGAAGCATCGCCAGACCGATACTGACGGTGAGCTGGATCGGATCTTTTGGTTTGTTAAACGTATGCGTCTCCACGATGTTTCTTATCCGTTCTGCGGCGACCAACGCTTCTTTCGAATTGAGTTCGGGCAGAATCACCACAAACTCTTCTCCGCCATATCGGGCAAGGATGTCCACTTCCCGAACCGACTGCTTGAGCAGCAAGGCGGTCTCTTTGAGAACCACATCGCCCGTCAGATGTCCGAAGAAATCGTTGACCTGCTTAAAATGATCAAGGTCGATCAGAAACAACGCCAGTGGGGTCTGCAAACGGATGGAGCGTTTGAACTCGCGCTCCAGCACATGTAAAAAGGCCCGGCGGTTTAGCACCTGGGTGAGTTCATCCGTTGCCGCCAACTCCTTCACTTGTTGGTACATCTGCGCGTTCCGAATCGTCAAGCAGAGCGGGGTGGTCAGCATTGAGAGGATACGCATCTGATAATCGTCGAACGGAAGGGGGAATCCGGTCTCCTGCTGCTGCGAAGCGGTTTTGCTCCTCTTCACGTCCCTTGTCATCTGCAGCAAACCGATTTTTTCCTTTGCGAGGACCAGCGGAATGGCAATCTCGGCTCCTTCGTTCGAAATCGAGGGGGTAGGGGGCTCATCGGATTGAAGAAATTTTTGACCCCTCTGCAGGGCTTCCTCGTGCAGGTCTTTTAATAGCGCGGCCCGTTCCGCCGGTTTGTTTTGTTGTGGAGAGGCCCACACCCACACGCGATCGGTCCCTTCCACCCCTTTTAGAAAGGTAGAGAGGGTGTCATACGGAACCAGTGTCTTTACACTTTCGCCAAAGGAGCAAATCAGCTCATCAATATTAAGAGACGCGGCCAGCTTTTGGTTGATCTCGTAAATGCGGTTCAGATCGTTGCTCCAGGTCTGTAGGCGGTCTTTCTCGTCTACAAGCTGCGCATTAGACCGAGCGAGGGAACGAATAATGTCTTGCGCCTGTTCCCGGTTTTTAAGCCCCTGCGTGATCGTCTTTTCGATCTGTTTTGGAGAGGCAGGGGATTCCAAATAGTCATAAACCCCGCCACGGAGCAGTTCCGAAACCTGGTCTAACGCAATCGGTTTTCCGGTGAGAATAACGCACGCCGTTGAGTTCGCCTCACTGATCTGTTTTAAGAAAAGGTGTATCTTCTTGATGATTTTTCCATGCTTTGTCCCTCTTCGGTCGGACGTTCCCGCTCCATTCAGGTCAATCAGCGCGACATCGACGTTACTCGCCGCTTCCTCTTCCCTCTGAAAAAACGAAGAGAGGGATTCATCATCCAGTGACGGAACCGGCGTAAGGCAATGCAGACCGCGGCTGGAGAGAAATTGCGCCAGGTCCTTTGCTTTGGGGGGGGGATAGTTAATTAAAAGTACATTTGACACAGCACCACCTTCAGACGGACTCGGACGGCTCGCTCCCCTTCCGTAGTCTTTACCGCATCAAATCGGAAGCCGTTATTGCGGAGCGATCCATAAGGCGGGAAAACATTCCACCCTACTTAGAGTATATCGTATAGATAGCAGAAATACCGATTGGAGGTCAATTCTCCCGAGGATGGACTCAAAAAAACGGGGCCGTCATAACAGTGACGGCCCCGTTTTTTTGGTGATATGCCAATCTCTTTTTTTGTTAAAAATCTGTTATGGGTGGCGAGGCTTGTCCGAAGCAGTTGATTCTCTTAGCTTTTCCATCGCCTCTTTGGAAATATGAACCTGATCGCTGCCCCCTGTTTGTTTCGGAGCAACATTTTCCCCCGGCACACTCTTCTTTTTCGACAAAATGCTTTGATAGTTTCTCAAAACATTCCGAACCTGTGTAATGGTGTACTCCATGGCCGCTCCCCAGCCCTACGGTTTCCTATCGGAGTAATATTAAAAAACTTTAGGGTTTATGAGCAACTTTATTTATTATTTTTTCATTAGAGAGGCCCCCCTTTTGCAGGCGGGTTGGAGAGGACAAACCCGACATTTTTGGACATCTGGGGAAACGGGACAGCTCTGGGAAATGCCAAGGTGGCATAACGAAAAATCGTACTTTACGGGATCAACCGGATCAAACGCTTTCAGACTCTGCGTGATCTCTCGGGCCATTTTTAAGTCGGCCGTTTTGCGAGAGGTCAACCCCAGGTATCGCCCGATCCGCGCGATATGGGTGTCCAGAGGAATAATCAGTTTTGAAGGGGGGATTTTATCCCAAAGCCCGAAATCGATCCCATCGTTTGGCCGAATCATCCAACGAAGATAAAGGTTCAATCGTTTGCACGCGCTCCCCTGATCCGGAGAGGGGAAAAAATAAAGCAGCCCATACGGTTTTGTTTTTGTTCCGTAAATCGGCCGTGTGTCGATCGCTTTCATTTTTGCGATAAATTGGGAAAGCGCCGGCCCAATATCATCGTCATTCTCCCGATAGCCGGATAAAAAAACCGACTGAAGACGACCATACTCTTGCGCGATCCGGCTCATTAAATAGACGAGGCAAAAAATATCCTGGGAACGATTAAACCGATAAAAGATACCCTCGAAACGCGGCCGCTCACGCGCGGGGTCGAAGGCAAGCAGATAGCGGTAGAACGGCGGGTTGGTTTTGCCGTTTTTAGCGAGGGACAATATTTTTTCGATGACCCTGTTGAAGAGCGGGACATGGCCATAGGCAAACAACGCGGTTAAAAAGCCGACCCATTCGATTTCCAGTGGATCGGTGCATCGGCGCGGAATCGCAATCGGATCGTTCGGAACGCGATCATATTGTGGAATATGATAAAGCTGTTCTATCAGAGGGGCAAGACGTTCTTTTTGCCGTTTTGTCATAC
>CAZSME010000151.1:0-3531 GCA_964607665.1 uncultured Nitrospirota bacterium
AACTTCCTCCTCCCCCTCCCCCCCTTCTTCCTCTTCTTCCTCCTCGTTCTCCTGTTCGGTCTCCGGATGGAGCCCTGTCCCATCAGGAACATCTGGGGCAAGCCGTATGGGAAGTGAGGGGTCTTGCCCTTGTTTTTCCGGCTCTCTAACCGAAGCCGGTCCAGAACCTTCCGGAAAAATCTCAATCCCCACGATTCTCTGTAAAGGATCTCCCTCTACTTCGGATGGGGCATATATCATAATGTAATTTTTTCCTTTAAGTATCTTCTTGATCCCCTCCTCAAGCGAAAGTTTTTTGAATTCCGCGGATACCGTTTCCCTCGCAACAGATTTATCCAGATGAACACGGATAGAAGCCCTTCTGGAAAGTTCGTCCATGATTTCTTTTAATGGTTTTTTTTCGATCGTTACACTTAAAAGATTGTTCTCAATGGAAAGAAAAAATGATGGCTTCTCAGGCTCTTTTGCGGATGACTGTTCCGGCGCACCTTTAGCCTTCCCGATCTCCTGCACCGGCTTTTCAGGTTCTTTCGCAAAGGAACAGTCTGATCCTAATAAGAGGCTAAAAAAAATGGCGAAAAATAAAAACCGGTTTCTGACACGATTAGAGAGCATGTTCACCTCCATTCAAAACGGGGTGGGGGCAAATGCCTCCCCCATTTTCGTTATAGCCCTTTTTCTATTGAGGTGTCAAACAGACAGGGACCTGGGGCGTCCCCAGAGGATGGAAAGCGTTTACTGGTAGGCTTGGCCTAACCCTGCGGCTTCTGCTTTATGGCCGTCTAAAATAATCTCGCCGGTGGCTGCGTTAACAGGGGCCATTATAATCGCCTCGTGTTTTGCCGCGTTGCATACCACCGCGCAAAGCTCACACCCTTTACAGCGATCGATAACAACAAAGGCCTTCATCTTTTCAGTATCTAAGCGAATACAATCGGCTTCGGGGCAATAGAGGATGCAAAGGCGGCACCCCTTTTCAGCAACACAGCTATCGTCCTTGATATAGGCTACATTGTACATTCGTTTCCTTTACTCCTTTAGGAGTCACCGGATTCCGGCTTAAACGTTGACGGCATGACGGCTTTCGCGTTGATCGATGAGGAAGCCCTCCCCCAAGACCGCCTCCCTGGACTGCCCCCCATCAGGCCGCGATAGCGACCTTGCCGGATTCGGCCCAGGCCGATGCAATCTCGTAAGACCGCCGAATCGTATCCATATTCTTTTTCAGAAGCATCTCTTTCTTGGCAAACTTCTTTTTAATGGCCTCATCCAACGAAGCGGTGCCTCCGGAGGCCACGAACTTTTTCCCAAACCGTTCCTGAAGCGCCAAATCTAACCCATTTAATGTTACTGCTTTTGAAATGCCGCTTACCGCGCCAATCATTGCCATGTTCGTGGAAAGTTCTGTCCCCGCGATTTCCAGCGCCAGACCTGTCGCATCGAAGGTATAAACGGAAACATTAAGGCTCGCAAGAAAGGCCTGATCGTCTTCCGTCAAAAGATTACAGGCCGAGTTGATAATCACAAGTCCCTCTTTTTTGATACCGGAGTAAAACGGCGCCGTGTAGCTTTTCTGCAGGGTAATCACCTGAGGATGAAAGACCATAATAACATCGGGATAAACCAACTCGCCGCGATCGTAGATTCGTTCTTCACCAATGCGGCAATAACTCTCCGCAGGGGCCATCCGCTTTTCGGCCCCGAAGAACGGATTCGAGATCGAAAACTTCCCGTCCCGATTGGCCGCCATTGCCATCACATGGGCCGCGGTCACTGCGCCCTGTCCCCCCAATCCCGACATCCGAATATTCGTACGTTTTTTCATCTTTTCTCCCCTACCAATACAAATGTAACTGTTAACGCGATACTGCACGGATCCCCCCACCCTCGCCCTCCCCCACAAGGGGGGAGGGATTAAGGGATAGGGACGGCCTGACAAAATTAAACGCGTTTGTTATCAACCAAATGCAGGCTACGTCAACAAGGCTGCGGCAGGCGTTTCTTTCTTCTGCGCCTCGAGATCAGCCAAATATTTCTTTGCTTCGTCGGAAATGTATTCTTTAACTTTGAAACGTTCTCCCGGTCTTTCCGAGTCGCGCATCTCCTGAAGCCCTTCCATACTGTCTTTTCCAATCTCCAGAATACAGGGTGTATAAAGCTGAACGTAGGTGGGGCCCACTTCCCGCGCGATATAGACCGCGTTCTTGATTACCTTCTCGACCAGATTGGGCTTGCTCACTGTGCAACAAACAACATAGGCGCATCCCGACTCGCGCGCGATCTCTGGAAGATTAACCTTATCAAACGTCTTTCCCACCGGCGCCATCTTAGCGACAAAACCTTTTCGCATCAGGCCCGACTCTTGTCCTCCGGTATTGGCATAAAGCTCGTTATCAAAGCAGATGGTGGTAAACTTCTCCTGCCGAAACCAGGACTGCAACGTCATATCCAGACCGATGTCAACGGTGGCGCCATCCCCTGCCAGCACGACCACATCTTTGATTCGGCCGGGGAAACGAACAGAAAGGGCCCTCTTTAGGCCGGTTGCAATTGCATTCTGATTTCCAAAGAGAGAATGGATGTTATGCACGGCCACATGAGGAAAAACCAGGCTGGTACATCCGGTCGAGCCGACCATGACGGTATCTTCCGGATTGGGCATCGAAGCCAGAATATATCGAAACGCGATCGATTCAGGACAACCGGCGCAAAGGGAATGCTCCTCAATTAACTCCTTGCTCTGCCCGATATCTTTCCAGCCGCGATCTTCTTTTCCATAGGTGGACTGTTCCACTAAGTCGCGGTATTCCGGCGGCATAATATCGTAAAACTCCGAGCAAATCGCAATTTTTTCTTTACTCATGGTCTATCTCCTTTATGTTAACTGATGGGCTAACGTCGCCCTCTTCAAACCACCCCTATCCCTCCTTGACCAAGGAGGGGGGCATCTCCACAGCGGGGGCCGCGCCCCTCAGCTGCCTCGACCCGCGAGTGAGACCACCTGCCTACCGAGTGTCTTCATAATTGTCTCCACAATGACTTCAGCCGGCATCGTCATGCCTCCTGCCACATGCGGGCCATCAATGACGCGGTGATTATCCGGCAAGATCGCCTTTAACTCGCGCGCCATCCAACCGGCCACATTAAACTCGGGTACAAAAATATACCGGGCATTCCTCGTTGCCTCTCGAAGCTCTTGCGTCGGAAAGGGCCGAAGGCTCTTTATTTTTACCAGCCCCACATTGATTCCGTCATCTTCCAAAATACGGATCGCCTCCCGGCCCTGCGAAACCGCCGTTCCGGAAGAAACGATAAGAAGCTCACGATCTTCATTTTCCGTTTCGATAAGGCCGCCCAGCAACGGAATCGTATGTTTGCGAGACCGTTCAATCGCCCCGCGCACCTCTTCCTGCCAGGAGGCGTGGGTCATATAGCTGATATAGTTCGACTTCATCACAAACGGATCACGCATCATTCGAACCGGCGGCACCTCCATATCCATACAGGGGACCGGTGAACGATACGGATCAT
>CAZSME010000152.1:0-3509 GCA_964607665.1 uncultured Nitrospirota bacterium
AATAAACGACAGATCAAGACATCCGTGGCAATGCTGGAGTCATTAGTACGCCAGTATCCCGACAACCTGACATTTCGTCTCAACCTGGGGGAGCATCATCTGAAACTGGGCCGTAAAGAGGCCGCTTTCCGTGAGATGTATCCGGTCGCTTCAGCCTATGCTAAAGAGGGGTTTATTGTTAAGGCGATCGCGATTTACAACATGATCCTGAAGTCCGATCCGGCACAAACCGAAGCCCGCAATGCGTTGGCCCTGATCGTGCCGCCTTCACAGAACGCAACGGCTTCGTTACCACTCGAACCCCCAGCCGTAGAAACACAAGAGGCAGTCGCCGCAGGAGAGGCCACAGAGGTAACCGTTACAACAGAGGTGGTGCCCCCACCGGTTCCCCTATCGTCCCCCCCCTCTGAGGCCATCCTTCCTGAAAAGTCGCAATCGGTGATCCCGCTTTTCGAAAGTCTCAGTCCTACAGAGTTTCAGGCCTTTCTGGCCCAAATGTCGGAACCGATTTTATTTCCGGCCGGAACGACGATCGTTGCCGAGGGGGAGACCGGCACCTCTCTTTTCCTGATCACAAAGGGGCGGTGTGAGGTGACGATTTCTATGGAGGGCGTGAATCATGCTTTAGGGGATTTGGTTGCGAACGACTTTTTCGGGGAGGTGGCCTATCTCACGAATCAGCCGCGCACGGCCAACGTGATCGCGAAGGAAGAAACCGAGGTGCTGGAGATTACATCCAAAGCGCTCTCTGACCTCATCGTGACCCATCCTCGGATTAAAGAAATATTAGATAGGTTTCATCTGGACCGCGCGACGAAGACGGTTTCTATTCTTACGGAGGCCATCACGGGGTCGATCCCCCCTCCCGATCCCTCGCCCTTATGATCCTTCGGCGACGCGATACACTTTGGCTTGTTGTCTTCTTTCTCTGCGCCTGCGCCCCGCGCGCGCCCCTTTCCCATCCGTCTTCCTCCTCGTTGCAGCAACCGATTGCGATTGTCACGTTTGAAAATGCCACGTCGGAGCCGATTATCGAACGTCAGGTCACCGCGCTTCTTAAGGAGACCTTTACCCGAAGGGGTTTGAATATTGTCTCTCCTCAAGAGGGTGCGTTTTTATTAACGGGGACGATCTCTCAACTCGAGAGGACGCCTCGGTCGCTTGGCCCGGAAGGGGAGGCGCGACAGTATCGTATGACCCTCGGTATCGAGTATTTTTTATACACGTCAGGAAAAGAGAAGCTGCTTTTCAGTTGGAAAGAGACGGCGGATGCCGATTGGGAAGCGGACAATGACTTCACCCGAGAGCGTTCCGCGTATGACCGTGCCATTCGGGAGATTTCGCGCGACCTGGCTCAACGTGCCCTGGATCGGCTTATTGCGTATTTAAACAATCCCGTACGGCATGACACACACCCCTAAAGTGTCACCAGGTTATCGCGGTGAATCACCTCATCGGTGGACTTGTACCCTAAGATCGCTTCGATCTGGGACGAACGCGCCCCTTTGATCTTCATCATCTCCGATGTATTATAGTTCGTCAGTCCCTTCGCGATTTCCGTTCCCGATTCCGTTTTACAGAGGACGGCATCGCCCACTTCAAACGACCCTTCCACCCCCGATACGCCGGAAGGGAGCAGCGATTTCCCCTTTTTTAAGACCGCTTCGATTGCCCCCGGATCCAGCAGAAGGGCCCCTTTCGCCTTCAATGACTGGGCAATCCAATGTTTCTTCGAAGATCGTTTCGTCCTGCTGGGGAGAAAAAGCGTTCCAAGAGGTTCTTCTCCTTGGAGGGCCCGTTTTATCCGATCCGGAATCGTTCCATTCACGATCAGGGTGGTTCCACCCAATGCGGCAACCGCTTTTGCCGTCGCGACTTTTGAGGCCATACCGCCTGTGCCATGGGGGCCGGCCTGACCCGCCATCTTTTCGATCTCCTTTGTAACCGCTTCGATAACGGGAATCCGCCGCGCTGTTTTGTCGGATCGAGGGTCTTTCGTGTAGAGACCGTCCACGTCGGAAAGAATGATAAGCAGGGAGGCGTCAATCAGATGCGTGACCTGTCCGGCCAACGCGTCATTATCCCCCAGCCGGATCTCTTCGGTTGTTACGGTGTCATTTTCGTTAATAATCGGCAAGATATTATTTGTAAGCAGGGTTTGAAGTGTGTTGCGGGCGTTGAGAAAACGGGTGCGATTGGCGATGTCCTCGCGCGTGAGAAGGATTTGTGCGACCGTGATCCGATGCCGGCCAAAGAGCTGTTCATATGTTCGGATCAGCCGACTTTGCCCCACGGCCGCCGCGGCCTGTTTCATCGAAAGGGTTTTGGGGAAATCGATCCCCATTTTTTCGATGCCGCACAAAATGGCCCCGGAGGAAACGATAATCAGCTCATGTCCGTCACGAATCAGGCCGGCCATTTCATCGGCAATGGCCCCCATCCGTTTTTCATTTAAGCCCGTCTTCTGCGATGCAATGACGTTGCTGCCGATCTTTATGACAATCCGTTTATGTCCTTTAATCATGATTTTTCTCACGATGTTTTTCTCTTGCTGATTGCACCTGTTTCCCCATTGTGCGCAGCAGCGGAGCGATGCCCATACCGGTCGCCGCGGAGATTTCAAAAAAGGGGATTTTTTTTCGCTTGCAATAGCGTTGCAGTTTCAGCACTTGTTCCCCCGCGACATCCATCTTCGTTGCGGCAACCAGGAACCGCTTTTTGTCGAGTTTGGCATGGGCCAGTTCGGCGCGTACGGTTTCAAAATCGTCTATCGGATCGGAAGCCGCGTTCACCGAGACATCCACCAGATGCAGCAGGAGCGTGGTTCGTTCGATATGTCGAAGAAACTGTATCCCCAGACCCTTGCCTTCGTGTGCCCCTTCGATCAGCCCCGGAATATCGGCGACGGTGAAATGATGCTCTTTTAATCGTCCCCATTGAATGACCCCCATGTTGGGAATCAGCGTTGTAAACGGATAATCGGCAATTTTGGGTTTCGCGTTTGAGATTACCGAAAGCAATGTGGATTTACCGGCGTTCGGGAGCCCAACCAGCCCCACATCGGCCAATAGTTTTAATTCAAGATAAAGCCAACGCTCCTCTCCTTTTTCACCGGGTTCGGCAATATAGGGGGCCTGACGGGTAGGGGACTTGAAATGGTTATTGCCGCGTCCTCCGCGTCCTCCTTTTGCAACAATCAACTGCTGGTCAACCGCAGTGAGGTCGCCCAGGATATTGTTCGTTTCTTCTCGAACAATCGTGCCGACCGGAACAGGGATGATCATGTTGGGCGAGTCTTTTCCCGACGACCGGCTTCCGGCGCCATCTCCCGCCTGCTTAACGAGATACTGCTGTTGATATCGAAGATGAATGAGGGTTGAAACCTGATGGGAGGCCTGCAGGATAATATCGCCCCCCTTTCCGCCGTCGCCGCCGTCCGGGCCGCCCCGGGGGACATGGGCCTCGCGTCGAAAGTGGATCACGCCATTTCCGCCGTCGCCGGCCTTGAC
>CAZSME010000153.1:0-3461 GCA_964607665.1 uncultured Nitrospirota bacterium
GCCTGCGGGGCCGGACAAATCGGCCAGACGGTGACCGGAGGGGTTGGTGATCCCTTCACGCCCGGTGGGGATCGAAAGCCGGATTAAGCCCCGATACCGGCCAATCCCGTGATTCAGGTGCACCACCAGGTCCGACGGCTTTAAGTCTTCGATCGAAGACAACAGCAACGATCGGTGATCGGGGGTTTCTCTCGAAACGGACTTTTTGCCCAGATGACCGGAAAGCACCTCGTCGGTTAGGAAAATCATCTTCTGTTGCGGCAGCGAAAACCCCTCGGAAAGATCGCCAATCATCAGGAAGACCGGGGCGGGGAACGTCACGTTCGTGTTCTCCCAGACGCAAAAGGGCAGGGCATATTCGTTAAAAATCCGTTTGAACCGATCGATCTGAATCGCGTTTCGAACCACGACAACGATCTGATGATCCGCCCGCAATCGATTGAGTTTCTCGGTGATATCGGAAAACGATTGTCCAAAACGCTCGAGTCCCAACGCGGGCAGAGAGACCACATCAAACGTGAATCGTTTGGCCTCTTTGGCCGATCGAATTGAAAGCGATTCCAGATCGATTACGGTTCGATTCGACATCCCCTCGGTCAGCTGTTCCGGCGGCAGCGCGAACGACGCGGCCTTCACAGGGGGGGGTCCTTCCCGTGCGACAAGGCTCCCCTCCTCCAACGCCTGCCAGAACTGTTTCCCTTTTAGGAAGACCGCGTCGGGTTCATCGTAGATAATCAGTGTGCTCGGTGAAAGATGGTCTAAAAGGGGGACAAACGTCTGATCCGACAGAGAGTCCTGGCCCGGAGGGACACAAACCGAATCGATGAGCTGAATCGACTTTTGAGAAACGGGATCAAACGTGCGAAGCGATTCGATGGTGTCGCCTAAAAACTCGATGCGGACCGGATGCGCCAAGGTGGGCGGATAAAGATCAAGCAGTCCTCCTCGCGCGACAAACTCACCCGGTTCGGTCACACAGTCGGCCGGCGCATACCCGTTCTGAATGAGTTGTTCGAGGAACCGTTCCCGATCGACCGGCGTGCCATTTTTTAGCGTTTCGGACCGCTCCATCAGGAACGACCTTTCCAAAACCTTTTGAAGAAACCCTTCGACCGATGTGATCAGGCAAAGCGACTCGCCGACGGCCAGACGGTGGAGCACGGAAAGCCGCTGCGCGACAATGTCGGGCCGAGGCGCCGACGGTTCGTAGGGCAGGATATCCCACGCCGGAAAGTGGGCCAGAGCAATTTTTGTATCCGTTGTATCACTGGAGAGGGTGGGATGAATAGAGAGGAAAAATGCGACCTCTCGAAACATCTGTTCGGCTTGAGATGGGGATGGCGTCACCAGACAGAACGGAATCCCTTCGCGGAGCAAACGGGCGAGAAAGAACGACTCGGACGACCCCCACAGCCCGTTGATTTTGAGGTGCCGTGTTTGATTTGAAATTGCTTCAAAAACGTCCGAGAATAACGGGGTATGAGGGGGGGGGATCATGACGGAAACGCCTTGCGTATTTTTTTAATAATCCGCGTGGTGGATTGTCGTGACGATTTTTTTATTGGGATGACCTGGACATTTTCGGGCAGAACCATTTTTGAAAGCAGACGTTGTTGTAATGCACTTCCACAGGCAATAATATCTGGCCGAACGGTCTCGATTAAATGAACGGGTGATGCGTGATTCAATGGAATAACCTGATCGACACACTCCATCGCCGCGAGGATTTCCATCCGTTCTTTTTGGGGGACAAAGGGCCGGGCCTGTTCTCGATCTTGTCGAACAATCGAATCCGAATAGACGGCAACCGTCAGATGATCACCGAGTGCGCGGGCGGCCGTGAGATAGGCCATATGGCCCCGATGGAGCAGGTCAAATGCCCCCCATGTCAAGACACGGAGATTTTTTTTCCTACCTCTTGGGGATTTTCCAGGCATACGATCCGCTTGGATAGGTTTCTCGTAACCGTTGGAAGGCCTCTGCGGCTTGCGGCCCGTTTCCCATCTTATCGTGGGAAAGGCCGATGTAATAGAGGGTCTTTTCTGTCATCGTCCCGATCGCTCCTATGGCAAGCGCCTTTTCAAAACGGGCAATGGCGGCGGCATAGGCCCCTTTCTTGTAATAAAAATGGCCGATACGAAATTGGTATTCCGCGTGCTGTTCGGTCAGCGCTTTAATCTTTTCAGACGCTTGCTGGGCGTAAAGACTCTCGGGGTAGCGCGTACGAACGTTATTAAAGGCCAAAATGGCCTGCTCGATGGGGGTGGGGTTCCGGTCTGTTGAGAGGATTTGCGCGTCGTAGCTGATACCCAGTGCGTATTGCGCGAACGGGGCCATCCGGTGGAAGGGATAGAGCTCTAAAAAGCGTTGATACTCTTCAACCGCCTCCGGATACTCTTTTTTAACCCGATAGGCCTCTCCCCGTTTCAGAAGATTTAACGGATCGTAAATGTTTTCGGTCTCCTGCCCTTCGAAACCGACAATCTCCGTGTCAGTTTGGGAAAGGGTTAACAGCTCCGACTGTTTCGACAGATTCGCGCAGCCGACGAGACAAAGAAAGATCACACCCCATCGCATCGTCATTTTTTAACAACCCCCTGCCCCCTTTTTTAAGGGGGAATTGTTCCGTGTAACCCTATCGGGAAGCCCACCGCGACCAACGGAGGCCCGGCCTCTGCGAGGAGCGGTCCGTTGGCAGGGCGCCCTGCGCCCCCGCCGCCCTAGCGAAAATCGTGGCGGATGCGCAGATTTAAGATATAGTCTGGCGCGTCACGGGACAGGCCGATTCCCAATGAGGCATTCAGGTGAATATCGGATTGAATCTCGTAAGAGGCCCCACCGGCAGCCGTCCACTCGCTGTCTGATAGGCTAATGTTGGTTTCCCCAAACAACTCGCCCAAAAAGGAAAGGCCCGGCCGAGGAGCATGCCATTCCACCCCCAGCGCAGTTTCATAGTGATCGGGATGACTCCCAAAGGGCGAGCTTCCAACAAATTTGCGTGTGAGATTAATATGCGCCTCGTAAGGGTGAATCGCCTTGCTGGCCAGAATGGATAAACCAATATCCGGCTCCCCGGTGGTATCGGTGAGATGATTTTTTGGGCCCACCGGGATTTTGGCCTCAATAGCGCCGGCAACCGAAATCGGCTCAGCCTCTCGCCCTTTTATGAAACGGACTTTTGTTTTCAAACGCAAATCGCCAATCTGGCCATGGCTTGCGTGATCTTCTTGTGCGTAAAGAAGTGGAATCTCCGCCTCAATCTCTAGGTTGTGCATTAGGCCGTATCGGAACGAAGAAAATAAAATCGAGTTTTTTGGGCCGTTTGGGATTTTATTAAACTGCATCCCCCCTTCGACCCGATAGGACCCTTTCGGGATCGGTGTGGCCGATTCGGTCGCAATGGAAGAATCGTTCGCAAAGGCAAGACCCGACAGAGAGAAAAAGATGACGGCGGTGACAAA
>CAZSME010000154.1:0-3460 GCA_964607665.1 uncultured Nitrospirota bacterium
CCAATTCGACTTCGGGCAGTTCCGAGAATGTCTTGGCGTGCCGCTCCCCAAAAAAACCAACGCCAACAACGGCAACTCTTACTGTCTTATCCATTTTCATTCTAATTTGCTTTCAAGATGAGACGATCTGTTTGTGTTTTCAACGCTTCCTTACACTTTAATTTCTGTCATTCCGGCGTGCTTCTCGCCGGAATCCAGGGTTATGCCATTACGGGCAACTCTGGATTCCGGATTAAACATTTCCGGAATGACGACATGGCGTTACTTTATTATGAGGTCGTTAATCGTCTCATCTTGAAGACGAATTAGCATCAGTCCATCCAACGACGGCGATGCCCGCGTCGCTCGCCGCCTTCAGCATCCGCTCTTTATCCAGCAGGAGTGTCGCGTGGGCTTCGACCGCCAACACCGAGGCGCGAACATCGATCATCGTTTGAATCGTGTTAAGACCCACTGTCGGAAGATCAAACCGGAGATCCTGATGCGGTTTTAAACATTTGATGACCACGGCCGAGTCGCGGCCCAACGTCCCCCCTCGGGCAATGGCGGCATCGGTTCCTTCAATCGCTTCTACCGCGAGGATCACCCCGTCCCGGACAATCACACATTGGCCGATATCCAACGCGCCGATCTGCTTGGCCAGTCGCCATCCCCATCGAATATCCGATTTTTCATCTGGCGTGAGTGGCCGGGTCATCTCTCCCTCCGTGGCTAAAAGAGAGGGAAGATAATCGGTTATCGCGGCGACGGCGATCCCCTCTTTTTCCAAAAGGGAGGCGAAGGCCCGAAGCAGGTCATCGTCTTTTTTTTCACTCAATGTACGAAGGAGGGATTGCGCCATATTGTCGAGTGGCGCATCAAAGAGGGCGGTTTTCGGAAAACTGCCGGCCATCACAATGGTAGTGATCGCTTGTGTCTTGAAATACGATACGATCTTTCCGATCTGGCCGATCGGTATTAAGGAAACCTCTTTTACCAACGCAGCAAGGTCAGCCCTTTTTTCGTATGTGGTTGCGAAAACCGCGTCACCTTGCGCGCGGGCGTTCTCCGCAAAGCAAACCGGGAGGGAGCCGCGGCCGGCAATCAGACCGATTTTTTTGTTCTCACTCCCCGCATCTCCTTTCACCGGCAGATCCCCCGTGTTGAGCTTTCAACAAACGAAAGAAGGGTTTCCACTGCCGGAATCGCACCCCAACTGTCCCGCGCCTGCTTCACCGCTTTTTCCATCGTCTGGCCCGACCGGAACAGGACTTTGTAGGTTCCTTTCAATGCATCAATCGTCTCTCTGTTAAAACCGTTTCGTTTGAGTCCGACCAGGTTGAGCCCATACAGCTTCGTATGATTTCCCGCGGCAATCACATAAGGGGGGACATCCTGTACGACGATTGCGCCTCCCGCGATCATCGCGTAACAACCGATCTTGACAAACTGATGCACGCCGACCAATCCCCCCAACACCGCATAATCGCCAATCGTGATATGGCCGCCCAGCGCGGCCGCGTTGGCCATCGTCACGTTATTTCCAATAATCGAGTCGTGCGCGACATGGGAGTAGGCCATAAAATAGTTGTTGTGGCCAATCACGGTTTCATACCGTCCCTTGGGCGTTCCCCGGTGAATCGTGACATTCTCCCGAAAGACATTATTGTTCCCGATGATCACCCGTGTCGGCTCGCCTTTATATTTGAAATCCTGCGGCGGAAGTCCGATGGAGCAAAAGGGATAAAAATGCGAATCGTCTCCAATCTGTGTCAACCCGTCAATCACAACATGACCGGCGATTTTCGTTCGAGCGCCGATCTGCACATGTTCGCCAATGATGGCATAGGGGCCGACCTCCGCGGACGCATCGATCTTGGCCTTTGGATGAATGATGGCCGTTGGATGCTGCGTCATTGGGTCCCCTCCCCGGTTTCGGGCCTGCTGGCCATTGCCTTTAGCTCCGCTTCTACAACGAGTTTTTCGTCGACGAAACATTCCCCCTTGAGCTTCCAGAAGGACGGCCTTTTCTGAAGTGTGGTCACCACCATCTTAATTTGATCTCCGGGGAAGACCGGCCTTCTGAATTTGGCGTTGTCCACGCCGGCCAGCACAATGAGACTGCCGGCCGCCGCCTTCTCCGATTTCAGGGCCAGGATCGCCCCGGCCTGCGCCATCGCCTCGATCATCAAAACGCCGGGCATGATCGGGTAGTTCGGAAAATGGCCCTGAAAAAACGGCTCATTCATGGTGACATTTTTAATGCAGACAATCTTCTGCCCGGGTTCCATATCAATCACCCGATCCACCAGAAGAAATGGAAACCGATGGGGAAGGATCTTTGCGATTTCATGAATATCAAGGATCATGTTATTTACTCCCTTTTGTTCCGCGTTGTTTTTTTGTCAGCCGTTTCATATCCGTTCGAAGCTGGGGAAGATACTTCAAGGAGGACAAAACGGCAACCCCTTCTTTATAAGGCAGCGCCGGAAATCCCAGAACAGATTCGTTATCTTTTATGTTTCGGGTAATCACCGATCGCGCCCCGACAGTGACATGATCGCCAATCTCCACATGATCGACGACGCCGACCTGTCCCGCCAAAATAACATGATGGCCGATCGTAACACTTCCCGATATCCCGACCTGCGCCACCAAAATAGAATGCGGGCCGATCGTGACATTATGGCCAATATGAACCTGATTGTCGACCTTGGTCCCTTCGCCAATCCGGGTTTGGCCCAATGTCGCCCGATCGACCGTGACGTTCGCGCCCAGCTCCACATCATCTTCAATGATGACGCCGCCGACTTGCGGAATCTTGATATGCCTCGATTGATATGGGGTAAAGCCAAATCCGTCCGCGCCGATGACACAGCCCGAATGAAGAATAACCCGTTTTCCGATCTGAACCTTTTCATAAAGGGTCACATGGGGATAAAGGAGCGAATCTTCCCCGACTTCCGATTCCCGGCCGATAACGACGCTCGCGCCGATTCGCGCCCGATCTCCAATACGCACCCCCTCTTCTAAAACAACGTACGGGCCGATTGATACCTCTTTTCCCAGACGGACATTTGGGCCGATAATCGCATGGGGATCCACACCGGCGGGGTATTGCCTCGGTGGATAAAAACGGGCCAAGACCTTTGTGAAGGCTAAAGCCGCCTGGTCAACAAGCAAAAGCGGCTTGGAAATACCGGGGATTTTTTCCCTAGAGAGAATTGCTGATGCCTTTGTGGTCTGGGCCTTTTTGTAATGTTTCGGGTCCTTCACAAAGGCGATATCCCCTTCCTCTGCATCTTCAAGAGAACGGACACCACGGATACGAACCGAGGGATCGCCAATGATCTTCCCATCAACCCACTGTGCGATAACGCTTAATGCGGTTTCCATATTAAAAAGTCTGTCATTCCGGCATGGTTTTAGCCGGAATCCAGCGCCCCCACCCTAGCCCTCCCCCGCTTGCGGGGGAGGGGAT
>CAZSME010000155.1:0-3447 GCA_964607665.1 uncultured Nitrospirota bacterium
CACCCCAACCCTCCCCCTACCCGGGGGGAGGGAATGAAAAGCCCCCTATTTCAGCGCGGTGGCCTTTTCGGTTTTTGCCGCGCCATGCCCCTTGAAAAACCGTGTTGGCGCGAACTCACCCAACTTATGTCCCACCATGTTCTCGGTAAGATAAACCGGAATAAACTTTTTGCCATTATGGATGGCTAACGTATGCCCAATCATTTCAGGAATTACGGTTGACCGCCGCGACCAGGTCTTGACGAGCTTTTTTTCATTCGACGCGTTCAACTTGGAAATCTTTTTCACCAAGTGTTCATCAACAAACGGCCCCTTTTTGACTGACCTCGGCATTGTTTCTCCCTTTTCCCCTGACTTCTAACCACACCCTACGGTTATGGTAAACCCATCCCCACCCAACCTCCCCTTGAAGGGGAGGAAGGACCGCCCCTAATTACGCCGCTTCACAATAAAGGCGTTGGTATATTTTCGTCGACGGGTCTTGAATCCCTTTGCAGGCTGCCCCCATGGCGAAACCGGATGCGGATTTCCCTGTCCGGACTTCCCCTCTCCGCCGCCATGAGGATGATCCACCGGATTCATCGCCACGCCACGCACTTTGGGACGCCTTCCCAGCCAGCGAGAACGACCGGCTTTTCCAATGGAGTAATTCCCATGATCGATATTTCCAACCTGTCCCATCGTTGCCATGCAGGCCAGATGAACAAGGCGCACCTCGCCGGACCCCAATCGAATCTGCGCCCATTCCCCTTCTTTTGCCATGAGCTGGGCCCCGCCACCCGCAGATCGAACCAATTGGGCCCCCTTGCCCTTTTTTAATTCGATATTATGAATCGTACTCCCCATTGGAATATTCGCAATCGGCAACGCATTACCCAGATTCGGCTCCGCATTGGGGCCTGACATCACCCGATCACCGACCTTTATTCCTTCGGGAGCAATAATATATCGCTTCTCCCCATCCGCATAAAAAAGTAGCGCCAGCCGTGCCGATCGGTTCGGATCGTATTCAATGGCCGAGACCGTCGCTGGAATATCCACCTTGTTGCGCTTAAAATCAATAATCCGATAGGCCCGTTTATGCCCCCCACCCTGATGACGCATCGTGACTTTTCCACGATGATTACGACCTCCCGTTTTAGAAAACGACTCCAGAAGCTGCTTTTCCGGCTTCTTTTTCGTGATCTCTTCAAACGTAAGCCCCATCGCGGAGCGACGCCCAGGAGAAGTGGGTTTATATGTTTTAACGCCCATAGTCTCTATGTTCTCCCGCCGATCATTTACGACCGCTGCGGACATTGACGCAGCAATACCGCAACGGTCCTGGAGTTAACCCTCGAACAGCGTAATCTTCTCCCCTTTTTTTAAGGTGACCACCGCCTTTTTCCAATCCGGACGTTTTCCGACAAACCGGCCCATCCGTTTCGTCTTTCCAAGCATATTGATCACACGAACGTTCTCCACCTTCACGCTCAACGCCTCTTCCACGGCCTTTTTAATCTCGCTCCGGTTTGTGTCCGGACGTACGACGAAACAATACTGATTCTTTGTCGCCCGCAAAAGCGTGCTCTTCTCCGTAATCAGGGGAGAAATGATCAGGTCATGCCGATTCACGCCACACCTCCTCGAGCCGTTCCAGATCGCGCCGTGTTGTGAGAACCGTTTCGGCAGAAAGAAGCCCTTGCACATTCAGCCGACGAACCTCCAGAACATCAACATGGGACAGGTTGCGCGATGCCCGATCCAGCTCGTCCGTATTCTGCATCACAACAATGAGAATCTTTCCTTCCAGCTGAAGCTTTTTTAGAAGATAGCGCATCGACCGCGTCTTCACCTCACCCAGCGTCAGCTCTTCCAACACAACCAGCTTCCCCTCTTTCACTTTCGACGATAAGGCCATGAACAACGCCAACCGCGCCTTCTTTTTTGGGATCGAATAGGTATAATCCCGCATCGTTGGCCCAAAGATCGTTCCGCCCCCTCTCCATAGAGGAGAGCGCCGGGACCCGGCCCGCGCACGACCGGTTCCTTTTTGCTGCCACGGCTTCTTCCCACCGCCACTCACAAATCCCTTCGTCTTGGTGCCGACCGTCCCCTGTCGCATCGAGGCACGCTGCATTTGAACCACTTCATGCAACACAGGGATCGAAGCAGGGACACCAAAGATCGCATCAGAAAGCCCGATCGTCCCTTTAACTTCGTTTAACGTATTTTTAACTGCAACTTCAATCATAACTTACCAACCACTTACGAACTAACCCCTCCCAACCTCCCCTTTTAAAAAGTGGAGGGGGTTCCCCCTCTTTTCTAAAGAGGGGCCAGGGGAGTTATTTTTTTACCGTCTTCGGTATTCGCACCCTCTTTACAGAGCGGTGCACCATGACCAACCCGTTTGGGGCACCCGGTACCGCCCCCTTTACAAAGAGGAGATGCTGATCTGGCCGAACCTCCGCCACCGTCAAATCCTGAATCGTTACGTTTTCACTTCCCATATGCCCCGGCAACTTTCTGTTTTTGAAAACACGAGACGGAAACGAACTGGCCCCAATGGATCCGGGGGCGCGATGAAACATCGAGCCATGCGTCGCCGGGCCGCCCCGGAAATGATGCCGCCGCACAACCCCCTGAAACCCTTTTCCTCTCGATACCCCCGTTACATCCACCCGATCCCCCTTTTTAAAGAGATCAACGGTAACAACCTGTCCAACCGCCAGATCCTTTAAGTCACCCGAAAACTCGCGCAGATGCCGTGTGGTCGGAACCGTTGCCTTTTTAAAATGACCGATTTTGGCCTTCGTCACACGATGTTCGGCAACCTCATCAAAGCCGATCTGCGCCGCAGAATACCCCTCTTTCTCGACCGTCTTAACCTGAACAACCTTACAAGGACCCAACTGAAGAACGGTCACAGGAGTCATCTTTCCGTCCTCCGAGCAGATCTGGGTCATGCCTATTTTATATCCAAAAAGCCCGTTTAACATCTTTAAACTAACCTACCCCCCCACCGAACCCTCCCCCACAGGGGGGGGAGGGGAGAGAAAAGAACCCTCCCCAACCAGGGGGGAAACCTTCACGACTTTAATTCAATATTAACGCCCGCGGAGAGATTCATTTTCATTAATGCGTCCACGGTTTCTGGCGTTGCCTCAACAATATCGATCAAACGTTTATGGGTACGAATCTCAAACTGATCGCGCGACTTCTTGTCCACATGGGGGGACCGCAAGACCGTAAACTTATTGATTTCCGTCGGCAATGGAATCGGGCCAATAACCTTCGCCCCGCTCCGCCGAACGGTATCTACAATCTCTCCGACCGATTGATCCAACAGCCGATAATCATACGCTTTTAATCGAATTCTAATCTTCTGATTCATTTTAATTGAACTCTAACAGATCCCCTCGTGCCCACCACGCCCAACAGGCGCGACGCGTTCGTTGCCGCCCG
>CAZSME010000156.1:0-3429 GCA_964607665.1 uncultured Nitrospirota bacterium
GCCCGGCCGGGCTTTGGGTGAAGTGTAACAACTGCCGTGAGATTATCTACCGCAAGGAACTAGAACGCCGCGCATCAGTCTGTCCGAAATGCCAGTACCATTTTCCGATCTCTTTAGAAGAGCGGATTGCGATGGTTGTGGACGAAGGGACCTTCCATGAGCGAGATTCCGGACTTTCCCCGCGAGACCCGCTTTCTTTTAAAGATACCGCTCGATACAAAGACCGGCTGAAATCGTATCAGGAACGGACAAGCCACAAAGATGCGATTGTCATCGGCGATGGCGAGATTTTTCATCGACCTGTTGTGCTGGGGATTATGAATTTCGCGTTCATGGGGGGGAGCATGGGATCGGTTGTTGGCGAGAAGCTGACCCGGGGCGTTGAGCATGCCGCCGTGCATCGCGTCCCCCTGATTGTTTTTTCCTCTTCGGGAGGGGCCCGGATGCAGGAAGGTGCCCTTTCTTTGATGCAAATGGCAAAGAGCAGCGCGGCCCTTGCCCGTCTTCAGGCGGCGGGGGTTCCCTACATCTCGGTGTTAACCGATCCGACGTTCGGCGGTGTCACCGCCAGTTTTGCGATGCTGGGCGATATTATCCTTGCCGAGCCCAAATCGTTGATCGGATTTGCCGGTCCCCGCGTGATTGAAAAAACGATCAAGCAGCAACTCCCCGAAGGGTTCCAGCGTGCCGAATTTTTACTGGAGCACGGGATGATCGATACGATCGTGGAACGAAGCCGCTTGCGTGAAACGCTGGGACGCATCCTTTCTTTTTTCTAACGAGTGCCTGAACGAAAAGGCTCTTTTTCTGTCGTTTCGAGCAGAGCGAGAAATCTCAAGGGCTTGATAACGTTGAGGGGGGGCTTCTCCCTTCGGTCGAAATGACAAACGTGGGGGGGTCCGGTCAGACACTCGCTATGAAAAAAGGATAAGGAGTGTGGAAAGCACCACGCCGTAGGCGATCCAGCCGATGATACAAACCGCTATCGCGCGGGGCATACTCGTGTAATCTAACGCCTGTCTTGCCGCGACCACTGTCGCTGCGAGCATCCAGACGGAAGCGCCCAGGAAAATGGCCTCTCCAACAATCGGAACCTGTCCAAAACCTCGAAAAAGTCCCGGCGCGCTGGCAAAGCCGAGCGTGCGCAAGAGCTGTCCGTGATCGGCCTCCGTGTCGGCCTCCGGAAACAGCTTTGCCCCAACGATATAGATCATATAGGCCCAGGCATACCAGCTGACCAGCGCGGCGACGATTCCTAATATGATATGAAACGGGTCGGGGTTCATGCCGCCAATTCCTGTAGCAATGCTGGATAAGACGACTGCAACTGTCGCCTGACGCATCGCGGACCGATCCGCCTCGACATCCTCGTAAACAGTTGCATCCAGTTTTGCGGCCCGCACAATGCGGGAGATAAGTTTCATAGACATCGTAACGGCGCGCAGTCTACAATAAACCGCTTGCATTTGGAAAGGGTTAAGTTGCAGAAAAAATCGGGAACGATTCTACTGGTCTCCTGTTATGAGTTGGGCCATCCCCCGTTTGGAATCGCCCGTCTTGCCTCGCAACTTGCGGGAGAAGGCTTGCCAACCGATATCCTTGATCTTGCCGTTGAAACGCTGGACACACAAAAAGTCTCGCGTGCCGCATTGATCGGAATCTCTGTTCCAATGCATACGGCCCTTCGAATTGGAGTCGCTGCGGCAGACGCCATACGAAAGATCAACCCAAACGCCCGGATTGTGTTTTTTGGACTGTATGCCGTTCTGAACAAGCCCTTTCTTTTAGAAAATGCGGCCGATTTCGTTGTTGAAGGAGAGGATGAAAAACCGTTTCTTGATCTTGCAAAAAATATCATAACGCCGATTGAAGGAAAAGCCGTTGGTTCCTGTGCCCTGCCCCCCTTATCGCAATACGCGCATTTGGAACGAGACGGGATGCTCTATCCTGTCGGTTATGTTGAGGCCTCTCGCGGGTGCCGCCATCTGTGCCGCCATTGCCCGATCCCTCCCGTATATGGCGGACGATTCAACGTGCTCCCAGAGTCCATTGTTTTGGAATCGATTCGTGACCAGGTTGCGCGGGGAGGAGGGGGGGCGGCGCACATCACCTTTGGCGATCCCGATTTTCTAAATGGGCCGAACCATTCGCTTAAAATTTTACGCAAGATGCACCAGGAATTCCCGCAGATCACGTTTGATTTTACCGCGAAAATAGAACACCTCTTAAAGCGCCAGGATCTCCTGCCGGAGTTTGCCGCGTTGGGCTGTATCTTTATCGTGTCGGCGGTGGAATCGTTGAACGATACCGTGTTACACCATCTGGACAAAGGCCATACCCGGGTCGATGTTATTCGAGTCCTTGAAGTCGTCCATGGGGCCGGTATTGCACTTCGCCCCTCGTTGGTCCCGTTTACGCCGTGGGAGACATTGGAAAGCTATCTTGATCTTTTTGATTTTGTGGAGCGGTATCAACTGATTGATCATATCGATCCGGTTCAATACACCGTTCGTTTATTGGTGCCGCCGGGATCGCTTCTTCTTTCGGAGCCTTCGATGACCCCTTATCTGGGGCCGCTGATTCCGGATCGGTTCACCTATCCATGGACCCATCCCGATCCGCGGATGGATCGGCTGCAAAAGGAGGTCTGTAAAACGGTTGAAGCGATGGTGGAGGCCGATGCGGAAGTGACGTTTTATCAGCTAAAGGAGTTGGCCCATGCGGCTCATAAGGACAGAACCGCCGTTCAGATTATGCGGCAGATCGACTCGAATCGGAGACGGCCTCCTCGGCTGACCGAGTCGTGGTTTTGCTGCTCGGAGCCGACGGAAAATCAGATGATCTCTTTGGACTGTCTTAATGAGGGGCAATCTCAAATTGCAGAGATTGATGGGCAAGGCGCAGGGTGCGCTCCACCGCCGAAGGCGTCTCCCCTTTCGCAAAAATAAATCCCAAATACCGTCTTCCTTCAGGAAGAGGGACGACCTTCTGCTTTCGACGAATCATGATGACCACCCCCTCAATACCGGCGATTTTTTTTGCCTCTTCGATCCCTTGAACATCCATTAAGACCCCGGCCTTTGGAATCGGGATCATCATGACACCCGACGCGCTGTCTTGGCGTTTCAGTGATGTTATTGGCCGTTTTAAGGCCTGTTGAAGAATCACCTCTTCCAACGAAATGCCGAGGCCAAAGCGAAGCGTTCTCCCGCAAAGCCCCCCAATCGATCGCGCGGCCACTTCAATAATAAACGGGCCTTGTTCGTTGATTCGAAGCTCGGCATGGATCGGTCCCTCTTTTAGGCCAATCGCGTGGCAGGCTTGTTCTGTGACCTGTTCAATCGCTTTCTGCATGCTGTCCGAAAGGCGTGACGGGGTGACATAGATTGTTTCTTCAAAGAAAGGGCCATTTAACGGATCGGGCTTATC
>CAZSME010000157.1:0-3425 GCA_964607665.1 uncultured Nitrospirota bacterium
GGGGGCCAAACGGTTTCGGCATCAACATCAAACTTGAACCGAACAACGTACCAGCCTTCTTCTCCATGAAAGGCCACAAATTTGGCAAAGGCCGGGCCTGCCTCAAAATCCATAACCGCATAAACAAACCGTGTCGTTGCAGAAGGGCGTTGCACAAAAATGACATGATGGGTTTTAAACGGTCCGTACAGTGCCTCAATCTTATGGAGTGCCGTTCGTTGTTCGAAAAAATATTCTCGCCGCAACGTCGTATTCAGGAGTGTATTCTCAAACGGACCCTTACCCACCCATGTTTCGAGCGCCGCATCGGCATCGCCCTCTTTATAGGCCTGCATCCCTTCTCCGATCACCGTCGGAACATCTTGTTTTTTTACGAGGCGGTCATGTTCCTTCCGGGTAAGATCACCCTTCTCTTGTCCCGGCAGGGTTTCTGTGCCGGCAGAAATCCAAAGGAGGCAAATAAGAACGAGAAATCGTTTTATTGATCTCATGGCGGTCTAAATGATGGGTGGAACAGATGGCAGAGTGTAGCAAAAGCACAACCGAATCTCAATGCGTTGGAGACGAAGATCGTGCGGTGCCCACCGTAAAGGTAACCCGCATACCGTGCTGATAGTGTCCTTTACCGGCGTTCGCCTCCAAGAGATTGCAGAGCAGGAGATATTTCCCGTTGGACAGATTCAGCGTAATCTCTCCCGTTGTTCCCGGTGCGAACCCCTCCATCTCGCCGATGACGATGCCTGCGGTCTTTTCATTGACCCGTCCGTTCACAACCTCGAGGTCGTCCACGGGGAGATCGGTTTTCAGGATGACCAGCTCATGCATTTTTGTCCCGTTGTTGGCGACCCGAAATGTCACCTCCCCGGGTTGCGCGATGTTTTTGTCGATCTGGATCTCCCACTCCGTCAATGTTGCGGAAACCTCCTGGCGGCTGCCTGCTTCGGCGCGGTTCGGGATTCCGTTCTGGGCCACTATCCAAAGCACAAGAATCAAAATAAGCGTTACCATGATATAACTTCTTTTGTTTTGCACGCTGTTCCTCCTTTTTAATCACATCAGGGGTGCCTTAAGCGGCACCGGCTTGATCGGGGTTAACTTCGACGACTTCGGCCATCTTCATTGCCGGTTTATTGCAACCGAAATGTCCGTTCTTTATTGAGCGCCTCATTAAACAGCTCCAGAATCCCCGCGAACTGCTCCAGGGAGAGGTGCAAGTTAATCTGTCCCATGGTCAGGTAATAGGCATGACACGGACAGCGTTGAATCATTCCAAAGGGTGACTGCGCCAAGGTTACGGGATGGTTTCGTTCATCATACATGGTTGTCTCTCCAGGGTTAAAGGGTTGTTTTTATCTGAGGAGGAAAGCCCATCTCCTCAACGGTTTTTATAGGGGACGGCGGCTTGTTGTGCATGTCCATTCCCAAGGCCAGTTTACACAGTCGTGCCAGGGCATCGAATTGCAATGCGTTCATGTGGTGTGATGTCTCCTCAATCTGAAGGTCCAGGCTGCCATCCGGACGCCGGTAGATCGCACAGCCGTTTGTCGAGGCCAGACAGCCGTCCGTGCAGTCCGCGCACGAACCCTCGGCCATCGCCTGCCATCGGGCCAGGGTGTCGCCGTGGGATGAGGGTGGATGGAATGGTATTTCGTTCATGGTCGCCTCCTTTGTGTTGTTATTGATAATCAAAATCAATATCATTTTATCGCATTGCACTGGCGGTGTCAACAGGAGAATGTAAACCGTTTCGAGTTTTGTCGTGACGGTTTGTGTCCCCGTCAGAACGGGTCGGATTTCCAAAAACGCTTTACCTTTAGGAATGAAAGTTGCGATAATAACCGTTCCAGTTTACTGAAGGAGGAGCGAATGTCAGAGGTACGGGTTCGATTTGCGCCCAGTCCAACGGGGTTTCTTCATATCGGGGGCGCGCGAACCGCGCTTTTTAATTGGTTGTATGCCCGCTCGAAAGGCGGAAAATGCTTTTTGCGTATTGAAGATACCGATCGCTCCCGCTCCACCGACGAGGCGATCGAGGCGATCCTTGATGCGCTGCAATGGCTAGGCCTTCCGTGGGACAAATGGGAAGGTTCGGATTCCAATCCGGTGCGACAGACCGAACGGTTTGAGGTCTATCGAAAAAAGGTGTTTGAGCTTTTGGATCGTGGCCTCGCATATCGGTGCTATTGCACCGCAGAAGAGCTCGAGTCCCGTCGGAAAGAGGCCCTTTTACACGGCCGCGTCCCTCGATATGACGGTCGTTGCCGGAATCGCTCCAGTCCCCCGGAGGGTGCTACAGGAAAATCGTTCGCCATTCGGTTTGCCGCACCGCCGGAAGGGGAGATCACCATCGACGACCAGGTCAAAGGCCGTGTTACATTCGATGCCGCCGTGATGGACGACTTGATTATTTTAAGATCGGATGGCACGCCCACGTACAATCTCTGCGTTGTGGTGGATGATATGGATATGCGCATTACGGATGTGATTCGGGGCGATGACCATCTCAACAATACGCCCCGTCAGATCGGGCTGTATCGTGCCTTCGGCTACCCGATCCCTTCGTTTGCCCATCTTTCGATGATTCTGGGTTCGGATAAAACCCGTCTTTCCAAACGGCACGGAGCGACGGCGGTGCAACAATATCGCCAGGAGGGGTATCTTCCGGAGGCGATCGTGAACTATCTCGTTCGATTAGGATGGTCTCATAAAGATCAGGAGATTTTCAGTCTGTCGGAACTCGTTGAGAAGTTTGCAATGCAGCAGGTGGGGAAATCTGCCGCCACCTTTAACCCTGAAAAACTGCTTTGGATAAACGCGCACTATATTAAAACCGGCGCAAGTGATCGAATCGCAACGCTGCTTCGTCCCCACTTGGAAAAATTGGGGATTGAAACCGATAAGATCGATCCGGCGTATATGGAGTTGGTTGTGCTTGCATTACGGGAGCGATCTCGAACATTAGTCGAGATGGCCGATTCGGCCGCCTGTTTCTTTTCAGAGGATGTTACCGTCGATGATAAGGCCAATAACGTTCTAACCGAAAAGGCGCTCCCGATTCTGAAGGCGGTTTACAATCAGCTGCTGGAAACCCCCTTTGATCATCACTCGCTGGAAGAAGGTTTTACGGCCGTCGGGGTTGCACTGGGATGCAAGCTGGGGGACTTGGCTCAGCCGGTGCGCGCCGCGGTGACCGGAAGAACGGTCAGTCCCGGCATTTTTGACGTCATAACGCTTTTGGGAAAGGACAGAACCTTGCACCGGCTGCAGTGGCACATCAAACGCCTTTCCTCCCCATATTGACCGACGTTTATTAACAACGGCACGATAAAATCAATGGGTCAGCCCTGTTTGGCCCCAATGCAAATCTTGACAACGAACAGTCCCTTTGAAGATAATCGCAAGATAGCTGTTGTTTTCTACGGAGA
>CAZSME010000158.1:0-3420 GCA_964607665.1 uncultured Nitrospirota bacterium
TTTCTGCGATTCTGATTTTTGTCGGCATTAAAATGCTGATCTCCGGCATCTATCCCATTCCGATTGTGGTGGCCCTGGGGATTCTCGCGGCGATCCTGGCGGTTTCCATTGTGGCGTCGCTTCTTCGACCCAAACCAATCGGGGAATCGTCCTAACCCGCCACGGGCGGGGACGAACGAACAGCTCCCGTTGGTCGCTGTGGGCTTGGGGATACGGACAGACGAATGTCTACGCAAAAAACATAGGTGTTACCCACAGAAGGTCTAACCCCGTGTTGGCGGAAAATGGCAACGATCGGAAAATCGGACATACGATATATCAAAATTGAGAAGGTTCTGCTGGTTGCCCTTTGCATTAATCTTGTGGGATGGGGCTTGAAGTTTCTCTGGGGCCACTGGACCCACTCCATCAGCATGCAGGCCGATGCCCTGCACTCGCTTTTGGACGCGTTGTCCTCCGTATTGGGATTCGTGGGGGTCTTCATGGCCGCGCAACCACCCGATGCGAATCATCCCTATGGACACAGCAAGTTTGAAACGATGGCGGCGATCGGCGTCGCCGTCTTTATCTTTATCGGCTGTTTTGAGATTGTTGGGCAAAGCATCACCCGATTTCAAAACGGCACAACACCGGACATCACACCCACCGCGTTTATGATTATGTTGGCATCGATGACGGCCAGCGGGCTGCTCAGCCGATGGGAAGCCCGCATGGGGAGCGGACTTTCGAGTGACGTGTTAATGGCCGACGCGCTGCATACCCGAAGCGATCTCTATGCCTCCCTTGCGGTGATGATCAGCTTTATTGCCGGCACCCTGGGCTATCCGATTATCGATCCGATTGCCGGGTTGGCCATTGCGGGGGTGATTGGTTATGCCGGTGTTCGAATCGTAATCGATAATACGAAGATTTTAACCGACACGTCTCAAATCGATCCGAATGCCGTCGAAGCGTTTGTAATGACGATTGATGGGGTACTGGCCTGCCATGCCGTTCGGACCCATGGCAGTCGGAACCAGATTTATATGGACATGCATCTGCATGTCGCGCCAGAGATGAAAATGGAAATGGCACATAAGCTGGCTCATCAGGTGGAGGCCGAGATTAAAAACCAGTTTAAGACGGTGACGGAAGTCGCGGTCCATTTAGAGCCACACCTGCCCAATCTGGAGAATGATTAGGACACTATAAGAAGTTTAACCCCCTTAATCCCCCTTTAAAAAAAGGGGGAGAGAAGGTAAAAAATGAGTCCCCAATTAAATCACCCCCTTTTCTAAAGGGGGGCTAGGGGGGTTAATGTCATAGACTCTTTTTTGATGACTTATGAAACCAATTATTGCGATTACGATTGGGGATCCGGTTGGGATTGGCCCAGAGGTTATTGTTAAAGCCTTTCAAACAGAAGCGCTTTATGCCGTCTGTCGGCCTGTCGTGATCGGTTTGGCCCAATGGATGACAAAGGCCGCGACCGACTTTTCCGCTTCACTATCGATTCGACCGGTGAAGACAATCAAACAGTGTCGGTTTAAGCCCGGCACATTAGAGGTGAAGGAGCCCGCGGGCGATTCCCCCTCTTGTTCGGAATGGCAATATGGTCAATCCAATCCAGACGCCTCTCGTTTATCGATCCACGCGATTGAAGAAGCCGCGCGGCTTGCGCTGAAAAAAGAGGTGAATGCGATCACCACCGCCCCGATCAATAAAGAGGGGCTCAAAAAAGTCGGATTTGCCCATCCGGGGCATACCGAATTTTTAGCGCATTTAGCCGGCACAAAGAAATTCGCGATGATGATGGTTGGCGGGGGGGCGGGGGAAGAACCATTAAAAATTGTCCTTGCGACCATTCACCTTCCTCTGCGTGAGGTGATACAAACAATTCGCAAAGAGGTCATCCTTGAAAAAATCCGTCTGACCGATGCGGCGCTGAAACGCGATTTCGGCCTTCCCCACGGCAAGATCGCGGTGGCCTCGCTCAATCCCCATGCGGGAGAGCGAGGGTTGTTCGGAACCGAAGAGATTGAAGAAGTGATCCCTGCCGTTCTGTCAGCGCAAGCGAAAAGAAGAGGAGCGGTTGGGATCAATGTCAGCGGCCCCTATCCGGCCGACACGCTGTTCTATCACCTGCGATCGGGTCGCTTTGACGCCGCGGTGGCCCTTTATCATGACCAGGCGTTGATTCCGATTAAGCTTCTGGCCTTTGGTAACGCAGTGAATGTGACGATTGGACTTCCTTTTATTCGGACATCGGTTGATCACGGCACCGCGTATGATATTGCCGGAAAAGGGATGGCCGATCCCGGTTCGTTAGAAACCGCGGTAAGACTGGCCGCGAAAATGGCCGCTTACCGATCCGCAAGATAGACGCGGCTGCCCAAAAGCAAGGCCACGCCGACGACCCAGCTCAGCGGCGAGCGTAGCGAGTCCGCTGCAACGCCTTGTTGGGCCATCTCTTCATGCATGGACTTCCCGCTCCAGTGCTTGCTGAACCCACTGATTCAGACTCACGCCGGCAGCATTGGCCGCTTCTGTGACACGGGCATGCAAGCTTGTGGGAACCCTGACCACAAATTTTCCAGAAAAGGCCTTATAAGGTTCGATGCCGCGTTCCCGGCATACTGCCAAAAATGTTTTTAGTGAACGGACCCCCTCTTTGCGCAATGCTTCAACACTGCTTGCATAAAAGTCAGCACCGCCATTTAAGCTTGTAAACTCTCCGCGAAACTGATTGAGATCAGGATCAAAGGTAATAACAGCCGTCTGGCCATTGATGTTCATGGCATTGATCATGGGATAACTCCATGTGACTCCAACCACCTACGTACGCTTGCCACCGCTCCTTTATCCGTGGTTGGTTCGGGGTGTGGCCGGTGGAAAACCTGCACCTCTCCAAAGAGGATTACCGCTACCCTCGAACCTTCCCGCTCTTCAATGTCCGCTCCCAGCACCCTGAACAGCGCCTCTATATCCCGCCACTGGATATTGGCTGGTGTGGGGTGCGTAAAGATAGCTGCAAGGGTCTTAGCGCACTTGCGTTTCACAGAAATAAAGTATCACATTTAGATACTATATGCAAAGACTGAAAAACCATAGGTGCCACGGCCCAATTAAGCTAACCGGCGCGCGCTTTTTGCGCGTCCGTGTTCAGCGCGGTGTTAGGCGGAACGTGAGCGACGCCAAGCCGGGGCGTTCGAGTTTACTCAACAGCCACCACGATAAGGTGACGGGCAACGCCCGAGCTCGCGTTAGCGAGCGGTCAGCTTATCAGAGCAATAAGTGAAAGGTTTCCATCCTATTGCTTACTATATACGGAAATCTTTCCGTAACGATTGGATACTAAACCCATAAAACTGGAAAATCAATCTGCAAAATGTGTGTGTATAAAACAGATGAATCGGCCGCCCAACGGTATATGCTATTCCT
>CAZSME010000159.1:0-3413 GCA_964607665.1 uncultured Nitrospirota bacterium
GCCCCCCCCTTCGCCTCCTGTTGTGATCACCTGCTCATTTGCCAAGACCGTTTCGCAAGAAGGACACCAGTTCACCGCGCTTTCTTTGCGATAGGCCAGTCCCCGTTCAAACATCTTGATAAAAAGCCACTGGTTCCAGCGATAATAATCGGGAGAGCAGGTCGTGATCTCTCGTTCCCAATCATAAGAAAGACCCAGTTTATTCAGCTGAACGCGCATCGACGTGATGTTTTTTTCGGTCCACTCGCCGGGGGGAATGTTGCGCGCAATGGCCGCATTCTCCGCCGGCAGGCCAAAGGCGTCCCATCCCATCGGATGCAAAACGGCATAGCCTCGCATTGTTTTGAAACGGGCAATCAGATCGCCGATCACATAGACACGGACATGGCCCATGTGGATTCGGCCTGATGGATAGGGGAACATCTCAAGGCAATAATATTTGGGCCGGGTCAAATCCTCCACGACGCGGAAGATCTGTCGCTCCTGCCAATACTGCTGCCACGTTGTCTCAATCTCTTTAGGTTGATATTCTTTCTTCATATTCGTGGAAAGGGGGCGGGATAGAACGGCCGGTCCAAGGGCATCTATGCGTTATAGGAAGCGCCAAAGTCTTTGGGCTGCAGACGGGAAAGCCATTCTGAAAGTCCGTCAACATCTTTTCTGTTCAACAGCGTTTCGGTCACATAAAGCGGGGCGCCACACCGAAGCGACAGCGCAATTGCATCCGAAGGTCTCGCGTCAACTTCTAACTTAATTGCTTGAATTGCACCCTCGCTCTCAACCGCCGTCTTTGTTTCTGGACATTGTACCTCCTGACCCACCTTACTGGATGCATTACCATCCGATACCGTTTGAGTAAGATGGAGTATCGCGTAGTAGGTATTGTTCTTCACATCGTTAATCACCACCCGATCCAACTGGACCTTCAGATACGTTAAAAGCTCCTTGAGCAGGTCATGGGTCATTGGGCGAGAGAGACTCACCTTTTCCATGGCCATACGAATGACGTTGGCTTCGAACGCGCCAATCCAGATCGGCAAGAGGGTCTGGGTTCGTTCATGCCTTAAGATCACAATCTGCGCATCCGTATTGGGGTCAGCCAATACGGCGTGCACTTTCATTGGAATGTTCTTCATCGGTCATCCGTTAGGACACCTCTAAAAACCGTCACGAGCGGCCCAAGTGCAAGTCGCCCGGAGCGCAGGAACCGCAATGTACGCTGTGTACATGAGGATTCCGAGCACCGCGCAACGCGAGCATAAGGGTCGCGCAGTAGGTTTTTAGAGGCGCCCGTTATTGTATCGGCATTTTTCGAATAAATCCACGCGTGGCAACTTCCATCGCTTTTTCGAACGAGGCCGGGGCTTCGGGAAAGAACAAAAAGAGGTGTCCTCGCGACTCTCCTACCCCTTCCCAGATCACCTCCCCCAGCTGAACGTCCCACAAACGTCCATGAACCTGGATCTGTGTTGCCCCTTCCACAACCTCGACCTGATTCAACTCGGTTTGGAGAAGAAACCGTGTCGTCTTTTTCAGCGAGGCAAACGCGCTTTCTTCTAAAACCTCGTTTTGCGGCGCCACCGGAAGCGGTTCAGAAGGGCGCATCTGCGGCCGCATCTCGGTCATCACATCGTTGAATATCCCCCGAGCTGTCAGAAGATACGGAGCCGTATTCGCGTCTCCCGTCATCGGCAGAACGGCAATCTCCTCTTTCGAAATCCGGTCAACCTTCAGAAACCCTTTTCGATACGTCTCACGGGACAGATCGTTAATGCTGGCACAGCCGGCCAGAATGAGGAGAAAAAGAAGGACCCCTGGATAGAAAAGGCCTCGCCGTTTTTCGACACGGCGTGCGATGTTACGTTTCATGTTTTCCAAAATCTTCCGGGCTTAATCCTTCCAGCCACCGGCCGATTTCCTCTGAGTTCTGTTTTTTGACAATGCCATCATGGACAAAAATAGGGGCATCGGCCCGCAGGGCCAACGCAATCGCATCGGAGGGTCTCGAGTCCACCGTTAATTCCGCGTCGTTATAAAGCAGATGAATTTTTGAGTAATAGGTGGAGTCTTTTAAGTCGGTCAACACAACGCTGATGATTTTCGCGTTGAGCTTATCCAGCATCGTATTGATTAAATCATGGGTCAGCGGGCGGGGCGGGAAAACGCCCTCTACGGCAAGACCAATGGCATTGGCCTCAGGCCGGCCAATCCAGATGGGCAAGACTTCATTCTCATCTTCATCCCGAAGAATGACAATGTAGACCTTTTGGTAAGGGTCAAACACCAGTCCCTGCACCTTCATTTGCAACAACACGGACAACCCCTCCCCGTTCTGATTCATCCATATCATATCGCAACGTAAAACCTGCAACCGTTTTCACTCTATCACTTCCAAAATAGGCTGTCAAACAGGCCCCAAACGGCATGAAATCCTTGACAAAGACCGGTGATGAACACTATGATCCGACCCTACTGGAGAACCTTTTCTGGCAATGATAACGTCGAACGAGCGGTTGATTGTGGCATTAGACCTCCCAACGGTGGGAGAGGCCAAACGGTTGGTCGAGGCGTTGGACGGAACGGTTTCCTTTTTTAAAATCGGTCTTGAGCTGCAGTTTGATGCAGGCCGAAGCTTCATCGAGTGGCTGATCCAAAGAAATTGTCGCCTTTTTCTTGATCTGAAATTTTTTGATGTTGAGGAAACCGTCCGACGCGCGGTCACGCAGGTCGCCCAAATGGGGGCTGATTTTCTCACCGTACATGGAAATCGTGCTATCATACGGGCCGCGTTAGAAGGTCGTGAAAAAGGGGGGGGGAATCGGCTGAAGATTTTGGCCGTAACCGTTTTAACCAATATGGACCGTTCCGACATGATCGACTTTGGGTTTGCGTGCACGGTGCCGGATCTGGTTTTGCATCGGGCTAAGATGGCTCTGGAGGTAGGGTGCGACGGCGTGATTGCTTCCGGAATGGAAGCGGGGCCTATTCGAAAGAGTGTTACCGATTCTTTTTTATTAGTTGTTCCGGGGATTCGTCCTGAAGGGGAAGATCAACACGATCATAAACGAAGTGTCACGCCGGCGGCCGCGATTGCGGCCGGGGCCGATTATTTAGTCGTGGGCCGTCCGATTCGGGACGCAATTTCTCCTGAAAAAGCGGCCGAAAAAATTCTGGCTGAAATGCAGTTGGCGTTTGATACGCGGTATTCGGAGCCCGCTTCCGGTTAAACGCTTTGTCAGGGTTGGGAGACTCCTTGGGGAACGTTTTTGTTTTGCGCCTGTAGCTCAACTGGATAGAGCGCCGGCCTCCGAAGCCGTAGGTTAGGGGTTCAAGTCCCTTCAGGCGCATGATGAAATGGAATAGATGAGATGGGCCGTTAGCTCAGTTGGTAGAGCAGCTGACTCTTAATCAGC
>CAZSME010000160.1:0-3378 GCA_964607665.1 uncultured Nitrospirota bacterium
TGGTCATTGAGCGGCGGATATTGACATCGCCGCATTCATTCAATACAATGAGACAGAATTAAATCATCTCCTTTAACCCGGTCCGGTGAGGCTGGAAAGGAAACGCCAATGAAACATTGTTTTGACAACCTTCTTCCTTGCGTAAAAATGGGAGAAGGTTTTTTTGTGCCCGTGCTCGGATAATCCATGGAAAAAAGTATCCTCAATAAAACGGAAATATCACGGGCGTTAACCCGTATTGCCCATGAGATTATTGAAAAAAATAAAGGGTCAAAAGAGATTGCGCTGGTGGGAATTCGGACCGGCGGAATCTACCTGGCCCAACGGCTTTTTCAGAAGATTAAGGAGATTGACGGGGTTGCGGTTCCATTGGGGGAACTGGATATCACCCTCTATCGCGACGACCTGGAATCCAAAAAGGGATATCCAACAATTAGGAAAACATCGGTTCCATTTGATCTAACCGGTATGACCGTTATTCTGGTAGATGATGTTTTGTTTACCGGGAGAACGATTCGTGCCGCCATGGATGAATTGATCGATTTGGGACGACCGAGGCAGATTCAACTGGCGGTGCTGATCGATCGTGGCCATCGCGAACTCCCGATTCGTGCCGATTTTGTGGGCAAAAACCTCCCCACGGCTTCCGATGAAAAAGTGAAGGTTTTGTTTGAGGAAGAAGGGGCGGAAGATCAGGTTCGACTGATACAACCCCATTCCCACCTCCCCCTATTGGGGGGAGGTAAGGTGGGGGGGATCTGATCTGTATGAAAAAAGACTTACTGGCCATTGCCGATCTTGAAAAAGAAGAGATAGAGTTGGTCTTAACGACGGCCGCGTCGTTCAAAGAAGTCCTCGGTCGGACGATTAAGAAAGTCCCAACCCTGCGCGGTAAAACGGTGGTCAATCTTTTCTTTGAACCCAGCACGCGAACACGAACCTCGTTTGAATTGGCGGCAAAACGGCTCTCGGCCGATCTGATTAATATCTCCACCGCATCGAGCAGTATTACAAAAGGGGAGTCCCTGCTCGATACCGCCAAAAACATCGAGGCCCTTCAAGCCGATGTTATTGTGATCCGGCATCCCGCCTCCGGCGCACCCTATCTCTTATCGCGTCATCTTAAAAGCGCGGTGATTAACGCGGGAGACGGGACGCATGAACACCCCAGTCAGGGGCTGCTCGATCTTTTTACGATTCAAGAAAAAAAGGGGTCGATTGCCGGACTCAAGGTCGTGATCGTGGGGGATATTCTGCATAGCCGTGTCGCGCGATCGGATATCTATGGCCTGAAAAAAATGGGCGCCGACGTGCATCTCGTGGGGCCGCCGACGATGATTCCCTCCGGGATCGATCCGTGGAAGGTCACGACCCATTACAATCTGGATCGTGCGATCACCGGCGCGGACGTTGTCATTTTGTTACGGCTTCAACTGGAGCGTCAGGGAACGGGTTTTTTCTTTCCGACATTGCGAGAGTACGCGAAGGGGTATGGGTTAAACGCACGCCGGCTGGAAAAGGCAAATCATGGCGTTCTTGTGATGCATCCGGGGCCGATCAATCGCGGCGTGGAAGTGACATCCGATGTTGCCGACGGGCTTTCATCCGTGATCTTGGATCAGGTTACAAACGGCGTTGCAGTACGAATGGCGCTGCTCTATCTTTTAGCAGGACAAACCGATGCGTAATACCATTGTGATTCGGGGGGGACGGATTATCGATCCATCCGAAAAGAGAGATCAGATTGCTGATCTCTTAATTGAAGATGGAATTTTAGTGGCGATTGAGCCGGAACGGAAAATTCCCAAAGCGGGCACAGAGATGAATGCCGCGGGGAAAATCGTCGCCCCGGGGTTTATTGATCTCCATACGCATCTGCGCGAACCGGGGTTTGAATATAAAGAAACGGTCGCCACCGGTACGGCTGCGGCCGCGCTTGGTGGGTTTACAACGATTTGTTGCATGCCCAATACCCGGCCTGTCAATGACAATGCCTCGGTGACAAAATTGATTTTAGAAAAGGCAAAAGAAGCCGGGAAGACACAGGTCTTGCCGGTGGGCGCGATTACGATAGGATTGAAGGGGGAGCAACTTTCCGAAATTGGGGAGTTGGTGGAGGCGGGCTGCGTGGCGATCTCGGATGACGGGATGCCGGTGATGAACAGCCTGATGATGCGTCGTGCGTTGGAATATACAAAAATATTTGATATCCCGGCAATTGACCACTGTGAAGACCTGAATCTTTCCGCGGGCGGCGTGATGTTGGAAGGGGAAATCTCAACGGCGTTGGGGTTAAAAGGGATTCCGGCGGCCTCCGAGGCGATTATGGTGGCGCGCGATATCGCGTTGGCCGCGTTAACCGGCGGACGGGTTCATATCGCCCATGTCAGCACGGCCGAATCGGTGCGGCTGATTCGCGAGGCCAAAGGGCGCGGCATTTTGGTTACGGCCGAAACGGCCCCTCATTACTTTACACTGACGGATGAAGCGGTGTCGGGATATAACACCGACGCGAAGATGAAGCCCCCTCTGCCGTCGGCCTCTGCACGGGATGAAATTCGGGCCGGTCTGGCCGATGGCACGATTGATGCCATAGCGACCGACCATGCCCCTCACGCGCCTCACGAAAAAGAACAGGAGATGGCCGAGGCCCCGTTTGGAATTATTGGACTCGAAACCGCTCTTCCGCTATCCCTTCGTTTGGTCTCGGAAGGGGTGATGTCCTGGTCGACGCTGATTCAAAAATTCACGCAGGGGCCGGCGGCGATTTTGCGACGCGATATCGGTCGACTGCGCATTGGCGCGCCTGCTGATATTACGATCATTGATCCTCTGGTTGAATGGACGGTTCAAAAAGAGACGTTTGCGTCAAAGAGCAAAAACTCGCCTTTTATTGGCTGGAAGATGAAGGGGAAGGCCAATGCCGTTCTTGTTGCTGGCAAGATAATAACAGGATGTTAGTGTACTGTTTTCAAAATAGCTTTACAGTAAAAAGTCTGTCATTCCGGCATGGTTCTAGCCGGAATCCAGAACTGCCCGTAGTGGCTTAACCCTGGATTCCGGCTTAAACATTGCCGGAATGACAAACGTTATCGTAGTCTTATATTTCTCTCTTCGCTCGCAATGACAGAAAAAAAGGTTTTCGTTCAGGCACTAAATAGCAAATGAAACAGGCGATTCTTTTATTGGAAGATGGAACGGTTTTCCTCGGCCGGTCGTTTGGCGCGGAGGGCGAGGCGGTTGGCGAGGTGGTTTTTAATACCAGCATGATGGGGTATCAGGAGATTTTAACCGACCCTTCGTATAAAGGGCAGATGGTCGCAATGACCTATCCGCTGATTGGCAATTATGGTGTAAATCCCAACGACATGGAATCGA